>JBKJNL010000905.1:0-2779 GCA_046593615.1 Myxococcota bacterium
CGTCGTCGACGGCGCGCCCCTGGTCGACCGCGCGCGTTTTCAGGGCGGGGCGCTGTTCGGCGAGCTCGGCTGGAGCTGGGCGACCAAACGCCCCGTGAAAGAGCTGTTGTTCGGCGAGGACGTCGTCTGCGGCGACGGCCTCACGGGCCCCGGCGAATCCTGCGACGACCGCAACATCGTCGACGGCGACGGCTGCGACCACGACTGCGTGTCTGAGCTGTCGACGTCGACGACGTTCGGCCGCCTCGACACCGCCATCGCCGGCTGGGCCACCGGCCTCGGTCGCGTCGGCAACACGTTGGTGCTGACGGCGCCGGCGTTGTTGTTGTCGATGCTGTTGTCGCTCGGGCTCGGCACGCTGTCCGGCACCCGCAAAGACGGGGTCGTCGACGGCGTCGTCCGCGCCTTTGCCGCCGTGTGCAGCAGCGTGCCCGCGTTCTTTGTCGCCCTGGTGTTGATCTTGTTGTTCGCCGAAGAGCTGCGCTGGCTGCCCTCGGGGGGCATGCAGTCGCCGGGCATCCACCGCCAGGGCGCCACAGCCGCCGTCGTCGACCGGCTGCAACATCTGTTGTTGCCGCTGCTGGTGCTCGTGGTGTTCTGGTCGGGCCGCTTCGTGCGCCAGGTGCGCAGCGCGGTGCTGTCGGCGGTGGGCTCCGATTACGTGCGCACAGCCAAGAGCAAGGGAGCGTCGTCGTCGTCGATCCTCCTGCGGCATGTGTTGCCGAATTCGGCGCTGCCGCTGGTGACGTTGCTCGGCTTGAGCCTGCCGACGATGTTTGGCGGCGCGCTGTTGACCGAGACGGTCTTTGCCTGGCCCGGCCTCGGACGCCTGCAATACGACGCGATCCTCCAGAACGACTCGTACGTCGCCGTCGTCGTGTTCTTGCTGGTGGCGGCGATGGTGCTCTGCGGATCGTTGTGCGCCGACGTGCTGGTGCTGCTGCTCGACCCGCGCACGCGCGCCGACGGCCGGCGTCAATGACGACGACGACGACGGTGACGAAAAAGGCGGGAGCAGTGCCGAAGCCATGGCGCCGACTGCCGGACGCGCCGACGTTGGCCAGCGCCGTCCTCGTCGTCATCGTGCTGCTGGCGTTGTGCGCCGGGCTGATCGAGTCATTGCTCGGCGTCAGCCACACGCACATCGACCTGCAGGGCCGCTACGCCGACGCCGGCTGGCCGCACCTGCTGGGCAAGAACGAGCTCGGGCAAGACCTCCTCGCGCGCCTCCTGCACGGCGCGCGCGTGTCGCTGGCGGTGGGGTTGTTGGCGGCGGTGACGGCGACGTTGGCCGGCGTGGTCGTCGGCTTGTGCGCCGCGTTCTTTGGCGGCGTCGTCGACGCGATCTTGATGCGCTTCACCGACGCCATGCTGGCGATCCCGGTGCTGCCGCTGTTGTTGATCGCCGCGGCCCTCGACATCGGCAAGGGCAGCAGCGCCTCCGCCGCCGTGGCCCGCATCGTCGTCCTCCTCGGGGCGTTCTCGTGGATGACGGTGGCCCGCCTGACCCGGGCCCAGGCCCGCCAGGCGTTGTCCCTCGACCACGTGCAATCGGCCCGCGCGCTCGGCGCCTCCCCCTGGCGCGTCGTCGTCGTGCACGTGCTGCCGCTCTGCCTGCCGCCGGTGATCGTGCAGGCCACCCTCGAGGTCGGCGGCAACATCCTGGCTGAGAGCGCGCTGTCGTTTCTCGGCCTGGGGGTTCAACCGCCGACGCCGTCGTGGGGCAACATGTTGATGAGCGCCCTCGACGTCCTGAAGACCGATCCGCCGAGCGCGTTGCTGCCGGGTTGTTGCATTCTCATCACCGTCCTGTGCGTGCAGCTGGCCGGCGATGGGCTGCGCGATCGCCTCGACCCCAAAAGAAAATCCCAAAAGGCGCCCCGATGATCCTCGCCCTCGTCCTCGTCATCGCCGCCCAGGAAGCGACCCCGCCGCTCCCCGTCGCCGAGCCCCAGCCGCCACCAACGACGACGGCCGCCGCGCCGACGACGCCATCAACAACGACGCCATCAACGACGACGACGCCAGCAGAGCCGTCGGCCGCAACCGAAGCGCCGCTGCCGTCGACAGAGACGCCGCCGCCCACGCCCACCGGAACAGAGACGACGCAATCACCGAACCCGCCGCCGCCGGCATTTCCGCAACTGAGCCCCGCCGAGCGCGGCGTGATCGTCCCGACTCCCGGCGCGACGACCCCGATGGCGACGTCACCGACGACGACAGCGGCCAGCGACGACTTCTGGTCGTCTGGACACGCCGGCCACTACCTCGCCTGGTACGGCGCCGAGTACGCAGCCATCGGCATCGCCGGCGGCCTCTACGCCTCGGGGATCCACAACCGCATCACCCCGGCCCCGGCCTCGATCGGCCCGCGCTTCGACCTCGAGCGCCCCGACCTGCAGCTGCTGTTCGACCCCCGCCTCGACGACGTCATCGGCCGCCCGCTGTTGAAAGAGAAGGTTCCCACCAGCGCCCTCGGCATCGGCGCCGCGGCGGTGTTCCTCGGCGTCGCCGGCGCCGACTGGCTCGCGACCGGCGACCTGCACCGCACCCACAACCTCGTTCTCGGCGGGGCCGAGACGCTGGTCGGCGCGCTCATCGTCACCGAGACGTTGAAGCTCACCATGGGACGCCTGCGCCCCGACTTCCGCGAGCGCTG
This sequence comes from Myxococcota bacterium, assembly GCA_046593615.1. Classification (GTDB taxonomy): domain Bacteria; phylum Myxococcota; class UBA727; order UBA727; family VGSZ01; genus VGSZ01. The sequence goes on from JBKJNL010000905.1 coordinate 2,660, forward strand.
GGTCCGCGCGGCCTGCGCCGGCAACGTCGAGAAACCGGCGGCCCTCGATTGCTCCGGCGTCGACGACGGCTTCGAGGTCAGCGAAGAAGACGTCTTTGACGGCATGAAGTCCTTCGTCTC
>JBKJNL010001011.1:0-5696 GCA_046593615.1 Myxococcota bacterium
GCCGGAGACGTCGCAGTCGCCGACGGGGACTTCGCCTTCGCCTTCGGCGACTTCGCCTTCGCCTTCGGAGACGTCTTCGCCTTCGCCTTCGGTGGGCGTGGCGTCGGAGCCGCAGGCGGCGGCGATCAGGGGGAGGGACAGGCCGGCGGCGGCGACGGTGAGCAGAAATTTGGTCGAAATCTTCATGGGAATCTCCTGGTGAAAGCGGCCGCACCGTTGTGGGCGGGCCAAGCGCGGCGGACCTTCTCACAGTCCCCCGGCAGGGCGCAACGCCATGCAGCAGTGCGCATGTTCAATCGACGTGCCGCCCGCCGTCGAGGCAACACGACGCCATCGACGTCGTCAGCGGCGCCGTCGATCGCGACACCGCTGTCAGAGCCCGGTGGAAATCCAGACACACCGACGCCGGCGACGGCACTGGCCTGCGGCCTGCTTTGACGACGACAGCGCACCGGACCTGTGATCCGCGGGGAGATGAGGGCGATCGTCCGGGGTGTTGCGCGGGGGCAGCAACGGGGTAGCGGGTCGCCGTGGCACTGGACCGCAAGTGGCTGCACGCGCAGCTCAATCTCGCCTGGAAGGTCGTCGTCCACTACGTCGCCAAGCTGTGGCCGTGGTCGACGCGCTACGGCCTCGAGCGCTTCCAGGAGAACTATGTCGTCGAAGGCCTGCCGCCGGCGACCGCGGCGTTTCGCGACCTCGCCCACCAGCCCGGGCGCTGCACCACCTGCGGCGCCTGCGACGCGGCCTGCCCGATTCTCATGAGCAACCGCGACTTCATGGGACCCATGGCCTTTGTCGTCTCCGGCGCCCGCGCCGCACCCCACCTCGACGATGTCAAAGAGACCCTGGCCATCTTGACCGACGACGCCTGCGCCGATTGCCGACGCTGCGAGCTGGCCTGCCCCGAGGCCATCCCGATCCTCGCCGTGGCCCACGCCCTGGCCGCGCAGCGCGACGTCATCCACGCCGCCCGGGCCGGACGGATCCCGATCCGTTCCGCCGACCTCGAGCGCAAGCAACTGCCGTCATCGTCATCGTCATCGTCATCGTCATCGTCATCGTCATCGCGGGAGGCCCGCTGATGGGCGCGCTCAACGGGTCCATGGGCTATCTCCGCTTCCTCGTCGAAGGCGACGTCGGCGACAACATCAACACGCTCGAGAAGAGCCTGCAGAGCCGGCGCTTCTTGCCGCTGCAGCCGACGCAGGAGTCGGCCGAGTCCGCCGGCTGGGTGCCCACCGAAGCCCCGTTCGACGACGAGCGCAAGCTCACGCGCGACCTGTTCATCTTTGGCGACCTCGTCGTCATCACCTACCGCGAAGACAAGTGGTCGATTCCGCGGCCGGTGCTGAAGCGCGAGACCGCCAAGCGCATCGACAAGATCGTGCGCGAAGAGAAGAAGGATCCCGACGAGATCGGCAAGGCGTTCATCAAGGCCGTCGAAGCCGTCGTGCTCACCGAGCTCAAGCAAAAGACCATCCCGCGCTCGAAGCTCGTCGACGTCGTCTGGGATGCGCCGCGCAAAGAGGCCCGGGTCTTTGGCCGCGGCACCGTCGCCACCGAGCGCGTCGCCAGCTTGTTCGAGCGCACGTTCCAGGTGCGGGTCGACCCCGGCAGCTACGCCGCGCGCGCGTTCTCGCTCGACCTCGGCTCGCGGGCCATGAGCGTGCTCGAGCGCCTCTCGCCCGGCTGGCTCTTTCCCGACGCCATCCTGCAGGCCGACCTCGACGCGCCCCGCGAGCTGCTCGCGCCAACGTCGACGGATGCCGACGGCGCCGCCGCCGTTGATGCAGCCGCCGACGCCATCGACGACGACGCGCTGCCGTGGGCGACGACGCCGGCAAAGCCGCGCGCGTCAAAGGCCGAAAAGGTGGAGAACTGATGCGGGCCGATGATCAGGACAAGTCAGCACCCGCTCCCGAGCCGGTGCGGCGCCTCGCCGACAAGCTGTTCCTCGGGCCCGAGTTCCTCACCTGGCTCTACTTCACGCTGCTCGAAGAAGAGATGGTCATCGACCTCTCCGATTCGCTGCCGAGCGCGCTCAAGGCCGGCGGCGGCGACGACCCCAACGACGGCTCCGACGGCGAAGTGCAGTTCGCCATTGGCAAGCGCGCGGTCTTGAAGACCATCGACGCCGGCGGCGCCAAGGTCACGCTCAGCGGCGCCGGCCTCGACGACAACGGCGAGATCCTGCAGGCCATCCGCCGCGGCGCCTACGTCGACGTGCTGTCGCTCGACATGAGCCTCGGGCACCGCGTGTACTCGTTCACGCTCAATGCCGCCGACGGCGGCTTGACCGGCGTGAAGCTGCCCGACCTGTTCAGCGAGCCCGAAGACCAGGACGCCGGCATCGTCGATCCGCTCGGCCCGCCGGCGCGCAAGAAGCGGCGGCCGAAGCTGCCCCTCGAAGACATCCTCGCGTTGCGCATGCAGTGCCTCGACGAGCTCGAGAGCGTGCTGAACGCCCTGTTCGGCCGCTTCGTCACCCGCCGCCTGGCGCGCGCCTGGCACACCGAAGACGTGGCCAGCATTCGCAAGGCCGTGGCCAAGGGCCTCAAGGCGCGCCTGGTGACCTGACGCTTTCGCTGGCCCCGAGACGGGCCTGGCGACGACGCAAGAGCGTGGCGGCGCCGACCACGACGACGACGGCGCCGACCAACAGCGCGATCGAGGCCGGCGTCGGATCTTTCATCGTCGCCAGCAGCCGCTCGCCGAGCAGCACCATGCCGATGATGCCGGGCAACATGCCGACGACGGTGCCGCCGACGAAGACGCCGAAGCGGACGTGAAAGGCGCCGCAGCACAGGTTCACCAGCGTGAACGGCAGGATCGGCAGGATGCGAATCGCGATGACCGACTCGAGCCCCGCGCCGGTGACCGCGCGCTTCACCTTTTCGGGGGCCCACTTCTCGACGACGTCGCTGCCGAGGGCGCGGCCGACGCCGTAGGCGAGCACCGCCGACAGCAGGGCCCCGAGCAGCGACAGAAAAAAGGCCGCCACGGGGGGAAAGAGCAGCGAGGTCTGGAAGATTACCAGCCACACCGAGATGAACAGCGCCCCGGCCACGAGAAACGCGGCCAGCGTGTAGAGCGGCAGCAACGGGCTGGTGGTCAACGGCGCGATGAGCTTCTGCAGCTCTGCGGGCGTCGCCAGCGCGCGCACCGGCGTGAAGAGCCAGACCGCGGCGAGGGCCGCGACGGCGACGACGACGACCGTGATCTTGAACGCGGGACGCACGCCGGCACCCTAGCCCCTCCCGCCCGGCGCGGAAGGTGGCGACGCCGAGGCTTGCCACCTGAGCCCGGTGTCGGGAGACTGCGGCGACGACCACGACGACGACGATGAATGCGACGACGACGATGATGACCGCGAAGACCACGACGACGACGGAGCGATGATGAGCCTGCAGGCGACGGCGAGACAGCTGATGAGCCCGATCAAGCTCGAGCGCGAGGCGGCCGAGGCCGAGCTGCTGCGCTCCCGCCAGGACTCGGTGCCCGCCCTCATCGAGCTGTTGTCGACGCCGGTGCCGCTCGGCGGCACGTCGCCGGTGTCGCGGGCCGCGTTGCTGCTGGGCGCCCTCGGGGCCCGCGCCGCGTTGCCTGGTCTCTGCGCCGTGATCGAGCGCACCAACACCGCCAGCCTGGCAGCGTCGACCGAGCTGCCCTTTGTTGCCCGCGCCATTGCCGAGGTCGCCGACGGCCGCGACGCCTTTGACGACAGCGTGCGCAGCGCCCTCGAAAAGCTGTCGTCGTCGCCGGACATCTACTGCCGCGTGTTTTCGGCCGAAGGCTTCGGCGCCCTGGGCGATCAGCGCAGCAAGGCCCGCGTGCAGGCCCTCGCCCACGACAAGGAACCCTGGGTCCGCGAAAAAGCCAACGCCGTGCTGCTGCGCCTCGCCGATCAAGAGAAGCAGGCCCACAACGCAAACGCCGCCGCCCACGCCGGCGACGTCAACGTCGCTGACTTCGCCGCGCTCGTGCAGCAGTCCGAAGATCAGGGCGGCGCGCTCAAGCCGTGGCTCGATGACCTCGGCGACACCCGCCGCCAGGTGCGCGACAACGCCGTCGCCGAGCTCATCAAGGCCGGCAAGGCGGCGGTGCCCTGGCTGGTCGACAAGCTGAACCAGCCCCACGTGCGCTCGCGCATCGGCGCGGCCACGGCGCTGGGTCGGCTGCAGCCTCCCGAGGCCTGTGGTCCGCTGTTGATCGCGGCGACGAACCCGGCGTCGACGGCGGAAGAGCAGGAGCTTCGTCCCATCGCCCTGCGCGCCCTCGCCAACTGCCTGACCGGCGTCGAAGAAGGCCTGGCGTCGTCGATCCTGCCGCTGACCCGAGACCCCGACCGCTTCGTGCGCGCCGCCGCGCTGCTGTGCCTCGGCCGCCTGGCCGATCGCAAAGGCATGAAGGCCGTCGTCGCCGCCATCCTCGAAGACGATCCGTTCGTCACCGAGAGCGCCGCGGTGGCCCTCTCCGAAGGCGTGCGCGAAGAAGACCACGAGCTGGTGCGCCCGCTGGTGACAGCGCTCGGTCGTCGTCCCGAGCCAAAGGCCGCGGTCAAAGAGGCCATCTTGATCGCGCTGTCGCGCATCCAGATCGACGCCCCGGCGTTGCGCGTGCGCGTCCGCCACCGCGTGCGCCGTGACGTGTTCGGCCCCACCGCGAGCACGCGCAAGGCCGCGGTGGTGTTGCTCGAGCGCTTGTTCGAAGACGCCGACCCGCCGCCGCTGTCGGTGATCGACGATGTCATGGGGCGCTTGAATGACGAGCACCCCGAGGTGCGCGTCGTGGCCGCCAGCTTCTTGTGCAAGCACCTCGAGCCCGGCCTCACCGGCGCCGTCGACCGCCTCGTCAAAGCCATCGCCCGCGGCGAGCGCACGGTGTCGCTCTTGTGTCTGGAGGCCCTGCGCCGCCACGACACCGCCGCCGCGCGCGAAGCCCTGGGCACCGCCACCCACGACCACGACGAGGCCGTCGCCGGCCGGGCCGCCGAGCTGCTCGAGGGGTTCGCTCCGGCCACCGAGGCCTGGGTGTTCGTGCCCCGCCGCCCCGACGCGGCATCGACCGCGACGTCGTCTCTTGCAGGATCGTCGCCCGCGGGGTCGTCGTCGTCGACGCGGCCCGAGCCGTCGGGCCTCGGCGGTCTGGCCGAGACCCAGCGTCCGCGCCGGGTGCGGGCCGCCGGCAGCGGCGGCGACGTCGTCGACGCCGTCGAGCCCAGGGAACCAAAGGCCGAGACTCCCGGGCCGGGGCGTGCGGTGGTCGAAGCAAAGTTTTCCGACGACGACGACGACCGAGCACGGCGTGACGGCCAAGGGCCGCCGCCCTCCGCTGCACCGCCGGGGCCCGAGCCGCCCGGAATGGATGGCGGATTCGAGGGCGGATTCGAGCGCGGCAAACCGCTCTAACGCCGCCGTCGTAGTGTCGGCACTCCCATGAAGCTCGCGCCCGATCACCTGCTGAACCAACGCCTCGGCCAGCTGGCCAAGCAGCCGCAGTCGGCCCAGACGTCGACGTCGGCCCAGACTTCGACGTCGACGGCGACCGAGCTGCGTGCGCTGCGCGACGACGCCGTCAAGCTCGGCGTGGTGGCCGGCTTCGATCAGCAGGCGCGCTCGCTGTTTCCCGACTTGTTCAAGGGCGGCGCCGCACCCTGGACCCAGTCGGGGCCGTCGGCGCAGCCAAAGACGACG
>JBKJNL010000260.1:0-12955 GCA_046593615.1 Myxococcota bacterium
CGTCGACGTCGCCTCGCAGCTTTGCGCGGTCATCCAGTGGTCGCGGGCGCGGGTGCCGAAGTCAAAGGTGACGGTGCCGTCGGCGGGGGTGTGGACGACGAGGGCCGCCGGTGCATCAGGCACGCACAGCGAGAGGTCGACGTCGTTTGCGGCGCCGCCGAAGCTGCCGTCTTCGAAGCCGCCTTCGAAGACCGCGATGCCGGTGAGGCCGCCGCGGTAGCAGGCCATGGCGCTGACAAAGAAGCCGCCGCCGGAGAAGCCAACGGCAAAGGTGCGGCTCTCGTCGACGCACAGCGCGCCGCGCACCTCGGCGAGGATGGCGTCGACGGCGGCGATGTCGGGGTTGTTGGTGGGCGACTGGGTGTCCCACGAAAAGAACTCGGGATCGAAGCGGTTGAGGTTCTCGCCGTCGACGTAGACGAGGATGGCGGCGGGCCCAAGGGTCGGCTCGAGGCCAAAGAAGCCGCGGTTGCGGGCGCCGAAGCGACCTTTGGTGCGGTCGGCGACGGCGGGCACCTGGGTGGCGTTGGTGTCGCCGTGGAACACAAACACGACCGGGTATGGCGTCGACGCATCGTAGCCGTCGGGGAAGCGCAGGCCGTAGACGCGTTGGTTGCCGCCGACGGTCAGCACCTTTGGGTAGACGTAGGGGTCGTCGGCGTTGAACTCGGCGTTGACGACGCCGCAGCCGTCGCTGCGGACCTGGACGGCGCCGACTTCGCCCTCTCCCTCTCCCTCGCCCTCGCCCTCGCCAGCCGCTTCTCCTTCGCCTTCGCCCTCTCCTTCGCCCTCGCCCTCGCCTTCGCCCTCGGCAGCCGCTTCGCCCTCGCCTTCGCCTTCGCCAGCCGCTTCGCCTTCGCCCTCGCCAGCCGCTTCGCCCTCGCCTTCGCCGCCAGCCGCTTCGCGCTCGCCTTCGCCGCCAGCCGCTTCGCCACCGTCGGCGGGCACCACGCAGTCGTCGCCGCAGTTGGCTTTGCCGATGACCGCCGGGCCCCAGAGCACGTCGGCGCCGGGCATCGCCATCTGGCGCGGGATGAAGCCTTTGACGGCGTCACCGTCGACGATCCAGGCGTCGTACACGCCCGCCGGCAGGTCAAACGCTGCGTCGAGGCCGGCGTCGCGCGCGGCGCGCGGGCCCGAGCGGCCCTGGAGCGGATCAGCGGGGCGGGCCACGAGCACGCGCAGTCCGTCGTCGGCGGGGGCGGCGGTCACGCGCACCTGCCCGGCCTCGGCGTCGCGCAGCGAGAGGGTGACGTCGCCGACGGGGCCGTCGACCAGCAGCTCCTTGAGGGCGCTGGTGCGGCCGTCGGCGGCGACGGCGAACAGCGACACGGCGCCGGGCACGACGAGGGCGCTCCAGCTGCCGTCGGCGCCGACGTCGACCTCGACTTCGGCGGTGGCGTCGAGGGTCGGGCGGCCGACAACCAGGGTGCCGCCGACCGCCGCGCCGTCGCGGTCGACCAGCACGCCGGAGACGGTGTGCGCGCCGCGCACGGCGACATCGCCGAGGTCGAGGGTGCCGTCGGCGGGCATGTCGACGTCGAGGACGGCGCCGCGCTCGGCGATGCCGTCGCCGTCGCCGTCGGTGCCGAGGCGCAGCGTAAAGGTGCCGGCGGGCAGTCCGTAGATGACGAACTTGCCGTCGTCGTCGCTGGCGACGCCGGGGTTGAGGCCGGTGACGGTGGCGGTGACGGCGACGCCGTTGCCGCCCTGCACGGCGCGCCCGACCAGCAAGCCGAGCCCTGGCGACGGCGGCTGGTCCTCGTCGACGGGCGGGCAGGCGAGCGTCAGCAGCAGCGGCACGAGCACACCGCCGACCCGAGCGGACCTGGAGCCGGGCAGCCGGGCCCGAGCGGCCTTGGCGCGGGGCAGCCGAGCGATCCACAGGGGCGAAAACGACGGCGTCACAGGCATTCCCGGACACTAGCCGGCGCGGCCGCGGACCGCTCGGTGATGTCCGCACGGGCCACCTGAAGCCGACCCTGAAGGTCGGGGTCGGCCCACACGGTGGCCCCGCAAAAGCCGCTAGAACCCCGGCATGGTTGGACCCCTCTACGTCGGCATCGATCTCGGAACCACGAACTCCACGGCGGCCGCCTTTGACGGCAACGCGATCACCGTGGTGCGCAACGGCGCGGGCTCGACGTTGACGCCGTCGGTGGTGCGCTACTCGGCCAAGGGGACCTCGACGGTGGGCGAAAAGGCCAGCCGCCACCTCGAGACCGATCCCGACAACACGCGCAGCGGCTTCAAGCGCCTGATGGGCACCGACACCAAGCTGCACTTCGCCGCCGCCAACAAGGACCTGCGCCCCGAAGAGCTGTCGGCCGAGGTGCTGCGCGCCCTCATCCACGACGTCGATGTGCAGCTGGGCGTGCGGCCGCAAAAGGCGATCATCACCGTGCCGGCGCTGTTCGAGCTGCCGCAGACTCGGGCGACGGCGGAGGCGGCGCGGCTCGCCGGCTTCGAGCGTGTCGAGATCCTGCAAGAGCCCGTGGCCTCGGCCCTGGCCGCCGGCTTCAAATCGGGCTCTGAAGGGACCTGGCTGGTGTACGACCTGGGAGGCGGCACCTTTGATGTTTCATTGTTGCAGGGCAAAGACGGCATCTTGCGCGTCATCGGCCACGACGGCGACAACTTCCTCGGCGGCCGCGACTTCGATCAGGCCATCGTCGCCTGGGCAGTCGAAATGCTCAATGCCGATGGCATCCAGGTCGACCCGAAAAACCCGCTGCACCAGAGCTTCTTGCGGCGCCTGGCGGCCCTCGCCGAAGAAGCCAAGATCGAGCTCGGCCGCGTGCCCGAAGTGACCTTGACCGCCGGCGAGCCGCTGATGCTGCCGGGCAGCGACGGCAGCAGCCGCAAGGTCGAGCTCGAGCTCACGTTGACCCGCGCCGTCCTCGAGCGCCTGGTTGAGCCGCTGGTGGCGCGCTCCACCGAGGTCTGCCAACGGCTGCTGTCGGCCCACAACGTCGAGCGCGCCGACCTCGAGCACGTCGTCCTCGTCGGCGGACCCACAGCCATGCCCTACGTCCGCGGCCTCGTCGCCGAGCGCGTCGGTCCGTTGGCGGCCGAAGCCCACGACCCGATGACGCTGGTTGCCCAGGGCGCGGCGTTGGCCGCGGCGGCCTCGGGCCTCGATGCCCGGCCGACGGCGTTGTCGAGAAAGGTCGAGAGCGGGCACCGCTTGATCGTCAAGGCGCCAACGCTGTCGACCGACCTGATGCCCTTCGTGCTCTTGAAGCTCGTCGACAAAGACCTGGCGACGGCGCCGCGCACGATTCGCCTCGTGCGCCAGGGCACCGGCGAGGGCGATGCCGCGTCGTGGACCAGCGAATGGGTCGTGCGCGACGACGAGGGCGCCTTTGCCATCATGGCCGAGCTCACGCCGCGCCGCGGCAACGCCTTTGTCATCGACGCCAAAGACGACGCCGGCAACACCACCCAGGTCTCGCCGCCGAGCATCAACATCGTCCACGGCGTCACCATCGGCGACCCGCCCGTGTCTCGCTCGGTCGGCGTCGCCCTCGCCAACAACGCCGTCCGCGTCTACTTCGAAAAAGGCGCGCCGCTGCCGACGCGGCGGACCTTCACCCACCACACCGTCGAGACCACGATGCCCGGCTCGCCCGGCCCGGCGCTGCGCATCCCGCTCGTGCAGGGCGAGATGGAAGAAGCCCATCTGTGTCGGTTGATCGGGTCGCTTGAAATCGACGGCAAAGACCTCGATCAAGTGTTGCCAGCCAACACTGCCGTCGAGGTCACCCTCGAGCTCGACAAGGGAGGGCAACTGTCGGCCAAAGCCTACATTCCGAGCCTGAAGAAAGTCTTTGAGTCGGTGGCGCACCTGGTGGTGCCCGAGGCCTCGCTCGACGCCCTGCAAAACGGCGTCGTGCAGTTGCTCGACCGGCTGGCCAGCCTGCGCGCCGAGGCCCGCCGCCAGGGCGCAACGGCGATGTACGAGCGGATCGACACGCTGCTGCGCGAGCAGCAAGAGGCCGAGCGCGCCCTCGACCGCGCCGTGGGCGGCGACGAAGAGCAGGCCCAGCGCGCGCGCCGGCTGATGCTCGACCTCGAAGGACGCGTCGCCGAGCTCGAAGCCGAAGGCCGCTGGCCCGAGCTCGAGAACCGCGCCGTCGACGACACCGCCTGGGCCAGCGCCATCGTCGCCCACGAAGGCACCGACGCCGAAAAGCAGCTGCTCGACGACGCCATCGGGGGCATCAACCGGGCCCGCGCCAACCGCTCGGTGAAGGACCTCGAGCGCCACCGCCGCGTGGTCCGTCGCCTTGGCAACGCCGCGTACTTCAGGGACCCGCGCGCCTGGGAGTCGGTGTTCGACAACCTGTGCAGCCACGTCCACGAGGCCCGCGATCTCAAGCGGGCCCAGGCGCTCGTCGAGCAGGGCCAGAAGCTCGTCGACAAAGCCGACTTCCTCGCGCTGCGCGGCGTCTGCGATCAGCTCGCCGAGCTCATGCCGGTCTCGGCGCAGGAGCGGGCCAAGGCCTTTGCCTCGGGCCTGCGCTGAGCGCCGATCACGCCGGCGGTGCGCTGGCGTCGGTGGTGGCGTCGGTGCTGACGTCGGTGCTGACGTCGGTGCGGACGTCGGTGGTGGCGTTGGTGCTGACGTCGGTGCTGGCGTCGGTGACGCTTTCGGCGGGCCCGGCGCGTTGCTCACCGAGGCCGCGCAACACCCGCAGCACCCCGACGATGCCGGCCTGCATCCGCGCGGTGCGTGATGGGCCGAGGTCGCTGTCGTCGGCCCAGGGGCTCTTCACACCAAGAGCGACGCAGGCCTTTTCGATGCCGCCGCCCTGACGGCGCAGGGTGCGGGCCACGAGGGCGCGGACGTCGACGAAGCCGCGCTTCGGCTCGCCTTCCTGGGCCAGCAGGTCGCGGGCGAAGGGTCCCCAACACACCCACGGATCGTCGCCGGCGAACGCCCGGAACCGGGCCAGGAACACGCCGACGTCTTCGCCCTGCAGCAGCGCTTCCGTCGGCAACGCCAACCGTTTGGGCACCGTCTCGTGCAGGGGCCGGCGCGGTCGCACGAGGGCCTCGAAGAAGCGCCGATCCAGCGACGACGACGACGACGACGCTGGGGGCGACGCAAACGGGCGGCTGGCGATCAGGTGGACCACCTCGGGCGCGCCCGGCGCGCGATCGCAGCGCGGGTGGCAGTTGGCCTCGGCGTAGACGACGACAGCGCGCTCGAAGTCCAGGCGTTGCAGCTCTGGCAACAGCGGCGACGTGGTCTTCGTCTTCTGGTGCCTTCGTCGATCCTGGTGCTCGGCGGCGGCAGCCAGCTGGCGATCGACCATGACGGTGAACGGCTGCAGCATCGATGAGAAGCGGTCGGGGTCGCCTTCGAGGGCGCCGAGCACGGCCGCGGTGGCTTCGATGGTCGAGAGGTGCTTGTCGGTGGGCTCGCGCCGGATGCGGTAGTTGCCCGGCTGCGGCGGGTCGTACGAGAGGCGCGGCAATGCCGCCAGCCGCGGGTTCAGCTTCAAGATCTTGCGGGCCTGCGACCAGGTGCCGTCGACGACGATCAGCACCCGCGGCGGCTTCGCCAACCAGTCCGACAACGGCCGCGCGTCATCACCGGGAAAGAGCACCGCCACCTCACCGGCACCCTCTTCAAAGAGATCGGGGATCTGCCGGTCGACGCCGTCGGCGCGGGCCACCGCTGTCCCTTCGACGAGCCGCGATCCCGGCAACGCCATCCAGGTCATGCGCGCGGTGCCGATGGCCACGTCGCGTTCGCGCGGGTGTTGGACGATGACGACCCGGGTCTTCGTCTCCGGCAACGCCGGCAGCTCGGCGCACCAGCAGGTGACGACGGGCCGGCGACAACGCCAGCAGGTCTCTCGCGATTCGGCGGCCGGGCTCTGCACTGCGCGAGCCTAGAGCGTGCGATCGACGACGTCGCCGGCGAACATGCCGTGATCAGCGCGGGTCGTCGGCGTGTCCATCAGGCTGTTGCCGAATGAGCAAAGGCTCTCTAACGACGACGTCGTCACCTGCGGGCGCTGCGCGATGCACGCCGCACTGCCAAGAACACTTCTGCTCTGAGGCCTTCATGACCCTGTCCATCGCCGAGCAGCTCGTGCACCTCGCCGAGCTGGCCCGTGTCGACGCGCGCGCCAAAGTCGTCGCCGACAAGCTCGAGAGCCTGCCGCAGCCCGCGAAAAAGGCCGATGCCGCCATCGCCAGGGTGAAGAGCGACATCGACGCCGCCACCGCCCGCAAGAACGGCGCGCTGCTCGCCAAGAAGCAGGCCGAGACCGAGGCCGCCGACGAGCGCGCCAAGATCCGCAAGTGGGAGGCCCGGGCCAACGAGCTGCGCGGCGAGCGTGAGCACGCCGCGTTGTCGTCGGAGATCGGCGGCGCCAAGCGGGCCATCAAGCACCTCGAAGACGCGATCATCGAGCAGATGGAGTCCCTCGAAGCCGTCGACAAAGACCTCGTCGGCCTCACCAAGCGGCACACCACGGCCATCGCCGACGCAAAGGCCGAATGGGACAAGGTCGGCGACGACCTGAAGCAAATGAAGGCCGAGCACGACAGCTTCAGCACGCAGAAAAAGGCGCTGCTCGCCGACATGCCGGTGCCGATCATCAAGCGCTACGACATGATCGCCAACAAGCGCCAGGGCGTCGGCGTCGCCATCATCGACACCAAAGACAGCTGCGGCGCGTGCCACATGGCCATCCCCGCGCAGCTGGTCATCCAGATCATGCGCGCGCAGGTCGTCGAGGCCTGCCCCGCCTGCAACCGCCTGCTCGTGCACCACAGCATGACGCGCGTCGAGGCGGTGCCCACGTGAGCCACACCCACCGGGTCGAACCGGCCCTGCAGCACAACCCGCTGCAGCACATCAAAGAGACCGACCCCGAGGTGTACGCGCTCATCGCCAAAGAGCACGCACGCCAGGAAGACGGCCTCGAGCTCATCGCCAGCGAGAACTTCGTCAGCCGCGCGGTGCTCGAGGCCCAGGGGTCGATCCTCACCAATAAATATGCCGAAGGATACCCCGGCAAACGTTATTACGGCGGCTGCGTCTACTACGACGAAATCGAATCCATCGCGATCGCCCGGGCGAAGCAGCTGTTCGGCGCGCAGCACGCCAACCTGCAGCCCCACTCCGGCGCCAGCGCCAACTTCGCCGTCTACACCGCGGTCTTGAAGCCGGGCGACACCGTGCTGGCCATGCGCCTCGACATGGGCGGTCATTTGACACACGGAAGCGCGGTCAACTTCTCTGGGCGCTTCTACAACTTTGTCGGCTACGGCGTGAAGCAAGACGACCAGCGCATCGACTACGACGAGGTCGAGCGCCTGGCCAACGAGCACAAGCCAAAGATGCTGGTGGCCGGCGCCTCGGCCTACCCGCGCACCATCGACTTCGAGCGCATGGGCAAGATCGCGAGGTCGGTCGGCGCCTTTTTCTTTGTCGACATGGCCCACATCGCCGGCCTGGTCGCCGCGGGCGTGCACCCGTCGCCCGTCCCCCACGCCGACTTCGTGACGACGACGACGCACAAGACCCTGCGCGGCCCGCGCGGCGGCCTGATCCTCACGACCAGCGAGCACCAGAAGGTCATCGACAGCCGCGTGTTCCCCGGCGCCCAGGGCGGCCCGTTGATGCACGTCGTCGCGGCAAAGGCCGTGATGCTGAAAGAAGCCCTCGAGCCGTCGTTCAAGCCCTACCAGCAACAGATCGTGAAGAACGCTGTCGCCATGGCCGCGGGCCTCGTGAAGCGCGGCTTTGCGCTGACGACGGGCGGCACCGACAACCACATGATGCTGATCGATGTGCGCGGACCGTCTGGCAAAGAAACGGGCGTGACCGGCAAAACAGGCGAAGAAGCCCTCGGCAAAGCCGACATCACCGTCAACAAGAACATGATCCCCTACGATCCCGCGCCGCCCATGGTGAGCTCGGGCATCCGCATCGGCACGCCTGCGGTGACGACGCGGGGCATGAACGAAGCCGACATGGACGTCATCGCCGACTGCATCGCCCGCGTGCTGAAGAATCCGGCCGATGAATCGACGCTTTCATCGGTCAAGAAAGACGTGCACGCGCTGACGAAGCAGCACCCCTTGTATGCCGACCTGCTGAACCGTCTCGATTAGCCCCAGACCATGAAGTGTCCCTTCTGCGCCTCCTCCGACAACGGCGTCGTCGACTCACGCGAGACCGACGACGGCCGGGCCATTCGCCGACGGCGCAACTGCACGGGCTGCGCGCGCCGGTTCACCACCTACGAGCGGCTCGAAGAGATCCCGCTGATGGTCGTGAAGAAAGACGGCTCGCGCCTGGCCTTTGATCGCCAGAAGCTCGTGGCCGGCATGAGCCGGGCTTGCGAGAAGCGCCCGGTCCCGTCGGCGGTCATCGATCAGCTGGCCATCGAGATTGAAAAGCGGGCCATCGAGCTCGGCGAGCGCGAGCTGTCATCGCGCTGGTTCGGTGAGCAGGTGATGCTCGGCCTCAAAGACGTCGACCAGGTCGCCTACGTCCGGTTCGCCAGCGTCTACCGCTCCTTCAAAGACGTCGAAGAGTTCGCCCGCGAGCTCGAGGCGCTCAAGCCCCGGCGCCCGGTGCCCGAACCACCGACGACGCTGCCCGTCGACGAACGCGAAGCCTGATGGCGTCGTCTTCGTCTCCGCCGGCTCTCTCGGGGCGGCCCTCGGCGTTCCAGCACCTGATCACGCAGCCGTCGTCGTCGACGCTGGGCCGGGCCCTGGTCGAGGCCGCACGCGGGGTGGGGCGCACGTGGCCAAACCCGCCGGTCGGCTGCGTCATCGTCGACGAAGCCGGCGAGCCCGTCGCCGCCGACCGCGCCACCGCGGCCGTCGCCGCCGGCCCGCCCATCGTCGCCCGCGGCTTCCATGCAAAGGCCGGCGAGCGGCACGCCGAAGTCGTCGCCCTCGACGACCTGATCGAGCGTGAGGGGCCGGGTGCTGCGCGCGGCAAGACCGTGGTCGTCACCCTCGAGCCCTGCGCCCACCACGGCCGCACCCCGCCCTGCGTCGACCGCCTCATCGCCGAACGCGTGGCCCGCGTCGTCGTCGGCACCGTCGACCCCAACCCGAAGGTCAACGGCGGCGGCATCGCCCGCCTGCGCGCCGCCGGCATCGACGTCGTCGTCGCCGACCCCGACGTCTACGACGACGCCCGCCGCTGCCAGGCCCTCATTTCGCCGTTTGCGCGATCGATGAAGTCGGCCTGGGTGTCGCCGCGGCCCTACGTCGTGCTCAAGGTGGCGACGTCACTCGACGGCAAGATGGCGACCCGCACCGGGGCTTCGCGCTGGATCACCGGCAGCGAAAGCCGGGCCCTCGTGCACCGCCTGCGCGACGCCTGCGACGCCGTCGTCACCGGCAGCGGCACCATCCTCGCCGACGACCCGGCATTGACGGTCCGAGACGTCGCCGGACGCGATCCGCTGCGCGTGGTGCTCGACCGCCGCGGCCGCGCCGCCGACACCGCCCGCGTCTTTGCCGACGGCAACGCCGTCTCGCTGTCGTCGCCAACCATCGCCGAGGCCCTGGCCGCGCTGCACGCGCGTGGGCTGACCTCGGTGCTGATCGAAGCCGGTCCCGCCCTCGCTTCGTCGTTTCTGCAAGCGAGCGACATGATCGATGAGCTGTGGTGGTTCCAGGCGCCGGTGGTCGTCGGCGGCGACGGGCTCGACGTCTTTGGTTCCTTGAACGTCGAAACGATGGACCAGGCTCGCCGCTTCGACGTCGTGGCCCGCGTCGCCTGCGGCGCCGATCAGCTCACGCTGCTGCGCCCCCTGGCGTCGTCTTAGGCGGCAGCGTCGCCGTCGTCGTAGGCGTCGTCGTCGTCGTCGTCGTCGTCGTCGGCCTGCGGCCGGGCGCCGCGCGCCCGCTGCGTTCCGCCGCACCTGGCGGCCCGGCAGCGATCGCGCGCTTGGCGGTCGGCGGCCGGGCCGATACCCGACCCATGGAGGTTTCCCATGATCAATTCCGTGAAGCTCGCTCTGGCTGCCGCCACGTTCGTCGCCGTCACCGCCTGCGCCGACAAGCCCGCCGAGACGCCCCCGCCCCCGCCTCCGCCGGTGGCGACGACGCCGCCGATGCCGCCCGCGCCGCCGATGCCGCCCGCGCCGCCCGCCGTCGACCCCACGGCCACCGCAAACGCCGGCGGCGCTGGCGCCGAAGCCGACGCCATCTTCAACACGCGCTGCGCGGCCTGCCACGGCGCCAGCGGCAAGGGCGACGGCCTGGCCGCCGCTTCGCTGACCCCCAAGCCCCGCAACTACTCCGACAAAGCCTGGCAGGCCTCGGTCACCGACGAGCACATCGCCAAGGTCATCGTCGAAGGCGGCCCGTCCGTCGGCCAGAGCCCGATGATGGCGGCCAACGCCGACCTCAAAAGCAAGCCCGAGGTCGTCAAGGCCCTGGTGGCCAAGGTCCGCAGCTTCGGCAAATGATCAATCCTTGAACAGCTGATGACGGCTGCTGCGTCGTCGTCCCTGCAACGAGAAAGCACCCACGAGGGTGCTTCTTCTTTTGTCGCGGCAGCGTTCTCAGCCGGCGGCCCGGCATCGGGAGATTCAGTCAACCAGGTGCGCGCAGCGCGCCGACCAGCGGGTGCATCTTCATGCGCTCGACGGCGGCGTCGCCCTCGCGGCGGGCGAGCATCTCGACGTGGGCGGCCAGCTGCGCGCCCTCGGCGTCGCCGTTGGGCAAGGCGCCGGCTTCGAGCAACAGCTCGGCGGCGGCCCGGCCCCCCTGCGGGCGCTCGAAGGGCGACGTCGACGTCAACATCGACAGGACGCGCTCGAGGGCCCGGCGGCGTGGGCCTGGCGGCAACGTCGGCAGCTCGACCTGCCCGCGGCGTGGCAGCCGCCCTTCGATGGCTTCGGCGACGACGAGGCCGGCGGCATAGACGTCGGCCTGGGGACCGACCGGCGCCGCCAGCGTGCCCAGCTGCTCGGGAGCCATGTACGCGCGCGTTCCGGCAGCGGCGCCGAGCTCCTTGAGGCCAGCGGTGCCGAAGTCGCAAACCATGAGCTGCCCCTCGTGGAACAGCAGGTTCGACGGCTTGACGTCGAGGTGCAGGTGGCCGGCGTCGTGGATGTCGCCCAGCGTGCGCAACAGCACGGCGCCCAGCTCGACGGCGGTGTGGGTGCGCAACTTTCCCTGCTGCTGGATCGAGCGCTGCAGCGATCCGCCGTCGCACAGCACCATCACCAGCAGGTCGCGCTCTTCGTCGAGGTCGAGCACGGGCACGACGTGGGGGTGATCGAACGAGCCGGCGATGCGCGCTTCTTCGATGAGGCGCTTCTTGCGTTCGTCGCGGTTGCCGCGCGGGTGGAAGATCTTCAGCGCGACGTCGCGCCACAGGCGCCGATCGCGGGCGCGAAACACGGTGGCCGCGCCGCCGCGGCCGACCTCGTCGACGACGGCGTAGCGGGCGCCTGCGGCCCGCGTGCCGAGGAAGCGGGCCAGCGCCGCGCGCTCGCTCTGTCCCTCTTTCTTGCCGTCCCGCTCGATGCCCACGCGCAGGCGGCGGGCGCGGGCCTTTGGCTGCGGCAGGCGGATGTCGAGCGCCAGCACGCGCTCGTAGCAGCGCAGGGCTTCGTCGACGTCGCCGTCGGCTTCGGCGATCTCGCCGAGGGCGGTGAGCGCGAACGCGGCATGGCCGGTCTCGCCGTCAGAGGGGTCTTCGACGAGCCGCACCAGCAGACCCTTGGCGCGCCCGCGCTCGCCCCGGTGCAAGAGCCGCTCGGCCAGCTGACGGCGCAACAGCATCGACGGCGAGCACAACAGCGCATCGGCCAGAAGCTCGTCGGCGGCCTTGCGGCGGCCGCCCCCGTCGAGGGCCGAGAGCTCGGCCTGAAAATCGACGCTCTCGGCGTAGCGGCGTCCGTCGCGATCGACCGTCAGCCGGCCGCGGGCGCGCAGGATGTTTTGATCGAGCGGGTCGGCCGGCGCGCGCTGCCGCGACGCACCTCCGGCCACGGGCGCTTCGTCGAGCGAAAACGACGGCGACCCGCGCTTCTTCTTTGTCTTGGCCGGCGCCTGTTCATCGTCGGCTGCGGCGCCAGCGTCGTCGCTGCCGTCGTCGCCGTCGTCGCCGTCGTCGCCGGGCGCGTCGGGGGGCGGGGCGTCGGCCCCGAGGAACTTCTTCATCCAGCGATCGACGAGGCCCACGCCGAAAGCCTAGCGGGTCGCCCCGACGTCCACACCCCAGCGGGCGGCCGCAGACCGGACGGCTTCGGCGGCGACGTCGGCGCCCGCTTCATCGCGCGCGCGCAAGCGCACGAGCTGCAGCTTCAAGCGCCACGCCGCGGCGTTGCCGGGATCGCGGGCCAGCGCGGTTTCGACCAGGGCTTCGGCGGCGTCGACGTCGGCGACGTCGAGGCCGTCGCCTTCGGGATCGGTCAGGCGGGCCCGGGCCAGCGTCACCGCTGCGGGCGCCGACTCCGCCGCAAGCGGCGCGAGCAGCGCCACGGGCGCGCCGGCGCGCACGGCAGCAAAGGTGGCATCGACGTCGACGCCCAGCAGCTGTTGGGGCGCCAGCGCGCGCACGACGAAGCCGCCGCCGACGACGAGAGCGACCACGAGCGCGGCGCAAGCGACGAAGCCAGAGGCGAGCAGCCGATCGAAGAGCGCCGACGGCTTTGCGGGCGACGATGATGACAACGAGAATGACGACGACGACGACGGCAACGAAGGCAGGGCCAGGCCCAGCACCAGGGCCCCAAGCGTCGCCGTCTGCCCAACCTGGAAATCGTCATCGCCGTCGTCGTCGTCGCCCGCGTGCTCTTCGCCGGTGCGTTCACCGCCGTGACGTTGTCGCCGTCGCGGCGCGTGCTGCTCGGCGGCTCCGTCGCCCTGTGGTCCCGCGGGCTCATCGATTACGATTTCCAGGTTGGGCAGTCGGCGACGCTTGGGGCCCTGGTGCTGGGCCTGGCCC
>JBKJNL010000356.1:0-4110 GCA_046593615.1 Myxococcota bacterium
GCTGGTCGTGGCCGACGACGGCGTCGACGATGAGCTCGCCGTCATCAAGGCCGTCGGCGCCGGCGACGTCGTGGTCGTCGGCAGCGGCACGTTGCTGGCGAACGACGGCCTGGCGCGGGAGAATTCTGCGGCCTTTTTGTTGTGGCTGGTCGGCGACGATCACCGTGTCGTCATCGACCAGCGGCACCACCGCGACCGCTCGCGCGCCGTCCTCGCCCGCGCCGCCCTCGACGGACCCGGTCCACTCACCGCCGCCCTGTGCCTGCTGCTGCTCGTGCCGTTGTCGCTGTTGTCGTTTTCGCCGCGGCCCGGAGACTTCCGCGCGCCCCGCCCTGGCAGCGGCGGCGACGGCACCGGCGGCGACGACGACGACGACGACGTTGATGGCGCGGTGCCGGCGGCCCTGGCGCGCTCGCGGGCCCTGGCCGCCTTGTGGGCGCTGTCGCCGACGTCGTCGCCGAAGTCTCTGAAGTCGGCTGCGTCTTCGTCTGTTCCTCCTTCGTCATCGATCGACCACGAGCGTGAACCATGAGCGCAGAAGCCCCCGCCAACAGCGACAACCACAACGACGTCGACCGCGCCGCCGCCGACATCGCCGCCGTCACCGCGGCCATCGAAAAAACCATCGTCGGCCAGCCCGGCGTCGTCGCTGACGTCGTCACGGCGATGCTGGCCGGCGGTCACGTGCTGCTCGAGGGCGTGCCCGGCGTGGGCAAGACGCTGCTCGCGCGGGCGGTGGCGGCGGCCTCGGGGCTGTTGTTCTCGCGGGTGCAGTTCACGCCCGACCTGATGCCCGCCGACTTGATCGGCACCCGCATCTACAACGGCGAGAACCGGACCTGGGAGGTCCACAAGGGCCCGATCTTCTGCCAGGTGCTGCTGGCCGACGAGATCAACCGCACGCCGCCCAAGACGCAGTCGGCGCTGCTCGAGGCCATGGAAGAGCGGCAGGTCACCCTCGACGGCACCCGCCACGATCTCGGCGCCGCGTTCTTTGTGCTGGCCACGCAGAACCCATTGGAGTTCGACGGCACCTACCCGCTGCCCGAGGCCCAGACCGACCGCTTCTTGAAGAAGGTCGTCGTCGGCTATCCGCCGCCCGAGGCCGAGCTGGCGCTGCTCGCGGGTGGTCAGCGCCACAAGGCCGACCTGCCGAGCGCCGTCGTCGACGAGGCCCGGCTGCTGGCCTTGCGCGAGCTGGTGACCACGGTGCGCGTCGACGAGAGCTTGCGCCGGTACGTGCTGGCCTTGATGACGGCCACGCGCGCGTCGACGTCGTTGAAGCTCGGCGCCTCGCCGCGCGCGGGCTTGATGCTGGTGCGCGCGGCCCAGGCCCGGGCCCTGTCGCTGGGTCGTGGCCACGCCCTGCCCGACGACGTCAAAGCCGCGACGCTGCCGGTGCTGCGCCACCGCTTGAGCCTGTCCACCGACGCCGAGCTCGACGGGCTGTCGATCGAGCAGGTGCTGGGCGGCCTGCTCGACAAGACCCCGGTGTTGGACAAGCCGCGATGACCCGCACGCGCAGACCGCATGATCGAGCCTGAAGAGCGCCTGCTGTGGGCCGTGGTCGGCGTCGCCGTCGTCGGCGCCTTTGGCCTCGCCGTGCCCGCCATCGGTGGCGCGGCCCCGTGGGCGCTGGGCGCCCTCGCCTGCTTCGTCGTCGTCGACGCCGTGCTGGCCGGCTCGCCCGGGCGCGTGCGCGTGCGGCGCGTGGTGCCCGAGCGGCTGGTCGAGCAGCGCACCGTCGACGTCGGCGTCGTCGTCGAGAGCGACCGGCGCGTCGACGTCACCATCACCGACACCTTGCCGGGGGTCGACGCCCCCTGGCTCACGCTGTCGGCCGTCGTCGAGCCCGGCGAGGTCGTGACGCTGCTCGCGCCCCGCGCGTTCTTGCGGCGCGGCCACCACACCGCCGGGCGTCTGGCCATCCGCACCCGCGGCCCGCTGGGTCTCGTGCGCCGGCGCCAGCGCCGCGTCGTCGACGACGACTACGCCGTGGCCGTCGACCTCGCGCTGGTGATGAAGAAAGCCGAGCGCCTGGTGCGCGGCCCCGAGAGCGCCGGCGGCCGGAAGAAGCGAGCCATCGAGCGCGGCCGCGAGCTCGAGTCGTTGCGCGAATACCGCCGCGGCGACGACGTGCGCCTCGTCGACTGGAAGGCCACCGCGAAAAAAGGCGACCTCGTCGTCAAAGAGCTCGTGCCCGAGACCCGCCAAGACGTCGTCGTGGTCGTCGACGCCGGCCGCCAGCTGCTGGGACTCGACGACGCACCACCCGTGTCGCAGCCAGACGGCCAGGTCGCCGGCAGACCCGGCCCGCGCTTCGACGTCGCCCTGCAGGCCGCGCTGGTCTTGTGCGCCGCGGCCCTGGCCAAGGGCGACCGCTGCGGCCTCGCGGTGCTGCAAGACGAGGTGGTGCGCTGGGTGCCGCCGCACCACGGCAGCGGCGCCAGCTCGGGAGCAGGAGGCAAGGCCGCCCTCAAGCGCGTGGCCGACGCCGTCGTCGATGTCGTCGCCTTGGCGATCGAGCCGGCCTGGCAGCTGTTGCCCGGGTTCCTGGCCCGCCACCTCAAGCGCCGGGCCCTCGTCGTCATCGTCACCGACGTCGTCGACGAAGCCTCGGCCCGGGCCGTCGCCCACGCCACCGCCGCCCTGCGCGGCCGCCACCTCGTCGTCGTCGTCGCCCTCGGCGATCCCGGGCTGTCGCGCCTGGCCCGCGGCGCGCCCACGGCCCAGGTCGGGGGCGAGGCCGATCGCACCCGGCCGGATCCCGCCCACAGCGATCCGCTGTCGGCGCTGTTGCCAAAGGCGGCGACGCGCCTGCTGCAGCACCGGAAGCGCGCGCTCAAAGCCCTCGAAGCCGCCGGCGCCGTCGTCGTCGATGCGCCCTCGCCAAAGGCCGCAGCCCTGGCCGTCGACGCCTACCTGGCGCTCAAGCTCGCCGGCCGTTTGTAGAAGAAATGCCCGCCGCATCGCGCACGATCGAACGAAACTATTTCGTCCGTTCGAACGCTGTGACTGCTGACCGGCCCTGCTGATCAGTCCTGCTGATCGGCCCGGCTGATCGGCCTGCTGAATGCACGAAGCAGCGAGGTCTCGGGAGCCCGGGGACCTCGCGCTTGTTTGCGGAACCGCGAACACCTGAACCCCGCAGAGGCAAGAATCGGGACCGACAGAATTCTGTGGAACGAGGCGGGGCTTTTCGTCTGCGATAGCGGCGGGGCCTCTGCAGTGGCGCACGACGTCGCTGTCGCAGGGGCGGGCAACTTGCGCGCGGCTCTGCTTGGGGGCACAAACCACCTCGAACCCGCAAGGAGACTCCCATGAAAATCTCGACCCTCCTCTCGCTCTCGACCCTCGGCTTTGCCTCTGTCCTCGCCGTCGCCTCGGCCTGCGGCAGCGACTCCAACATCACGCCTTGCTCGAGCGACACCGAGTGCGGCGCCGACGAAGTGTGCGACGGCACCCAGTGCGTCCCCGCCGACTCCGAAGTCTGCGCCGATGCCGCCGACTGCGACCTCGCCGCCAGCGCCTCGCCCTCGACCCCCTCCGACTGCTCCGCCGACACCGACTGCGATGAGGCTGGCGGCGAAGTGTGCGTCTCCGACGGCGTCGGCACGACCTACTGCGTGCTCGCCGACAGCGACGCCACGGGCGAGAGCTGCACCGACCTCGGCTTCGAGTCGGCCAGCGTCGACGGCCAGGACGTCTGCGTCGCCGACAGCGGCGAAGACTGCACCGAAGGCCAGTGCGGCTGAGCCGACGGCTCACCGGTTGTGTCGTCCTGCACCCGCAGACGCGCAGAACGAAAGAGGCCCCACCGGGGCCTCTTTCGTTTTCGGCGTTCAGGTTTCAGCGTCAGCGTCAGCGGTGTCGCTTGCACCGTCCGGCCCGCGCCTGACGACGTCAGGCCCACGTGCTACGTCGTTCTCTCCACGTGCTTTTGTGCTGAGGTTTGCCATGACCGCCGTCGTCGCCGAGCCTGCGTTTTCCCTGAAGCACAAGGTGCGCTTCGTGACGGCGGCCTCGCTGTTCGACGGCCACGACGCGGCCATCCAGATCATGCGCCGGGTGTTGCAGCAGGAGGGCGCCGAGGTCGTGCACCTCGGCCAC
>JBKJNL010000403.1:0-2851 GCA_046593615.1 Myxococcota bacterium
CGGCGACTACGACGTCCTCGTCGGCATCAACCTGCTGCGCGAAGGCCTTGACCTGCCCGAGGTCGCGCTGGTGTGCATCCTCGACGCCGACAAAGAGGGCTTTTTGCGGGCCACCACCGGCCTCATCCAGACCATCGGGCGCGCGGCGCGAAACGCCGAGGGCCGGGTGATCCTCTACGCCGACCGCATGACGAACTCGATAAAGGCCGCCGTCGAAGAGACCGACCGCCGCCGCGCGATCCAGATCGCCCACAACAAGGAGCACGGCATCACGCCGACGACGATCGTCAAGCCGCTGCGCGACCTCGACGCCGACCAATTCCAGAAGGGTGGTGCCTACGCCGACGGCGACTTCCTCGACGTCGCCGGCATCGCGCGCTCGGGCGCGACCCACCCGGGTGCGAAGAAACCCAGGGGCAAAAAAGGCAAAAAGGGTGACGTCGACGACGACGTCGAACCGGCGCAGCTGCCGGCGCTCATCGACCAGCTCAAGAAACAGATGCGCCAGGCCGCGATGGACCTCGAGTTCGAAAAGGCCGCCGACCTGCGCGATCGGGTGCGCGGCCTGGAAAGCAAAGCCCTGCTGTGAACGGAACGCTCTGAGGCGAGCGCCGTCGATGAGCTCGTCAACGTCGCCCCGCCGCTCCTGACGGCGGTCGGCACCGCGCTTCGCGTCACACAACGGCGGACGGTGGTGACCGGGCTTGTGGAGACCGCCAACACTCCAGCTATCGTCGGCGGCGATGGTCTCGAAGGAACAAGCAAACGCGTTTCGCAAGCACCGCAACGCCGACGACAAGCAGGGCAACCTGGCCTGGGCGATGCGGTTTGCCAGCAAGGCGCTGCGCGTCTCGCCCGAAGCTGCGGCGCGCGAAATCGAAGAAGAGTTCGAGCTTTCCGAGCCCGAAAAAGTGCTCTGGCGCCTGCTTCGTCTTGCCCGCCGTTACACCGACCTCGAGCACGCCGGCCTCATGCCCGCCGATGAAGTCAGAAGCATCCTGCGCGGCTTCGTCGCCGCCGACATCGTCGACATGGTTGAGGCCGGCGAGTCCAAGGCCCTGCTGCCCGCCGAGATCAAGCGCATCCAGGCGAACCTCGCCGGCAAGGAGTGGCGCCCCGCCGTCGGCGGCCTGCAGGCGCGCGTCTACCGCCCCGACATCTCCGGCGAAGGCGACCCCGTTGGCACCGACGACGTCGCCGAAGGCTCTGGCGCGGTCGCTCGCCCACAAGAGGGCTCGGGCGCCCCGCTTCAGGGCCGCTCGGGCCCGGCTGGGTCGCGCCCTCCGGAGGGCTCGGGCGCCGTCGCTCGCCCACCCGCACCGAGCACAGCGTCGACCCCGCCGGCGCCGTCGGGGCGGGCGCTGACGCCGGCGGAGAAAAAAACGAAGGAGCAGCTGGCCGCGGTGGTCGCGTCGTTGTCGACGTCGAGCCACTACGTGTTCCTCGCCGTACCGCAGACCTCCGACGACGCGACGATCCGCAACGCCTATGTGCAGCTGGCCCGCGAGTACCACCCCGATCGCTTGTCAGGCACCGCGCTGGCCGACGACCCCGAAGCCCGCGGCTACGTCGACGTGCTGTTCAAGCGCCTCGGTGACGCCAACAAGACCCTGGGCAGCGCCGAGAGCCGCCAGCGCTACGACCGCGAGCTGGCGGCGTTGCACAAGCAGGGCTCGCAGTCGTCGGCGAATGAGCGACCCCGGCGTCCGGTCGAAGCCCGCAACGCCTATATGATGGCCGAGTCGTTCTTCAAGAAGAAGGACTACAAGCAAGCCGAGATGCACTACCGCCAGGCGGTGATGTTCGACCCCGAGGAGGCGCTCATCACCACGGCGCTCGCGTGGTGCATCTACTTGAACCCTGACCATCCCGAGGCCCACCGACTCGACGATGCGCGCCGCCGGCTCGAAGACATCATCAAGAAGCACAAGTCCGCCGAGGCTGCCTACAAGCTCGGCCGCGTGCTGAAAGACATCGGCGACGAAGACGGCGCGGCGCGGCGCTTTCAAGAGGCCCTGCGCTACCAGCCCGAGCACGTCGACGCGCAGCGCGAGCTGCGGTTGGCCCAGGGGCGCAAGCAAAAGGTCCCGGCGACCGCACCGCCCAAACAATCCGAAAAGGCCGGCCTGCTCGGCAAGCTGTTCGGCAAGAAGTAGCGCTCGGCCGACCGCGAAGACGACGGCGAAGACGACGACGGGGACCGCGCGGTCCCCGTTGCCGTTCACATCCAGGAGAGCGCTCAGGGGCGGGGGAGCTCGCAGGTTCCCGGCGCGAGGGCGCAGGAGCCGACGACGCAGAAGCCGGAGACGCAGTCGTCGTCGACGGTGCAGGCGATCAGGGAGCAGCCGTGGTCGCGGTCGTCTTCGAGGGGGTCGCGGGCGACGGCGTCGCAGGCGCGGTGGCTGGCGCAGACGAAGCCGTCGTCCTGGCAGGTGGCGGCCTCGCAGCGACCGGACTGGCACAGCTCGCCGTCGACGTAGTCGCAGACGTTGCCGTCGGCGCAGACCGCGGCGGTGTTGGGTCCGCACTCGTCGTCGAAGTCGGGCGGACCGATGCCGCAGCCGCCAGGCGCGTCGGGGTGCTGGCACGAGCTGCCGTTGTCGTCGCAGTCGGCCTGGCTGCGACAGCCGGCCTCGCCCTCGCCTTCTCCTTCGCCTTCTCCTTCGCCTTCTCCTTCACCGACGTCGCCTTCACCTTCTCCCTCGCCGACGTCGCCCTCGCCTTCGCCTTCACCGACGTCGCCTTCGCCTTCGCCTTCACCTCCACCGTCGCGGGTGATGGTGCAGCCGGTGAGCACGACGAGCAGCGCGACGACGACGAGACGGTGGTTCATGAGGTACCCCTGCCCGAT
>JBKJNL010000645.1:0-2764 GCA_046593615.1 Myxococcota bacterium
ACTTCGTCCAGGGGCGCGCCACCGGCCGGGACGTCGATGGTGGTGCCGCAGGCGGCGGCGGCGAGGACGCAGAAGACAGTCGGGGCGAGGGGAGCGAAGCGGGTCATCGATGCCTCCAGAGACGAAGCCGAGCAGGCGACTGAGGGGAGTGTCGGTGAGGTCGGCGCACCGTTTTCGGGTCCGCTGGTGTCCTGTGGTGTCTCCACCGGTGTCGCCGGATTGGGCCTGGGGATGAGCCGCCGCAGGCTGACCAAAGGCTCCCGCCTTTCGCTCTTGTGCGGCCCGCCGACCGCCTCCGTCATCTCCGCCGCCGCGGACACGCCGCCGCCACGCCGCCGCCACCGTCGTGGCCCTCGGGGTGTGGGGCGGCGCAGCCGTAGGAAAAGCCCGCCCAGTCGGCTAGCCGGACCCCATGACGACCCCCGGCTCCCACCACGCTTTCTACGACGACGCCCTCGCCTACGATGTCGCCTTTTCCTACCGCGACGTCGACGCCGAGCTGGAATTCATCCTGGCGATGGCCAGGGCCCACGGCACCGGCGACGTCAAAAATGGTGCGAAGAGCCTGCTCGAGCTGGCCTCGGGCCCCGGCTACCACGCCGTCAAAGCCGCGCAGCGCGGGCTCAAGGCCACGGCCCTCGATCTGTCGGGGCCCATGATCGAGCGGGCCCTCGTCAAAGCCACCGAAGCCGGCGTCGAAGTCACCGGCATCGTCGCCGACATGGCCCGCTTCACCGTCAAAGAGCCCGTCGACCTGGCCTGCAACCTCTTGACCTCGATCAGCTACCTGCTCGACGTCAAAGACCTGCACGCCCACTTCCGCAGCGTGGCGAGCGCCATGAACAAGGGCGGCGTCTACGTGGTCGAGAACAACCACCCGAACGACTTCTGGACCCGCGATCACTTCCAGCCCTCGCGCTGGACCATGAAGAGCAAGACCGACCACGGCGACGTCGAGGTCTTCACCAGCTGGATCGACGAGCCCCCCACCATCGACGTCGTCAAGCAGACCTACACCGTGGCCGCGCGCACCGAGGTGACCGAAGCCGGCACCAAACGCACGCTGAAGGACCAGGCCACCCTGCGCATGATCTGGCCGCAAGAGCTGCGCGCCTATGGCGAGGCCAACGGCTTCACGCTGGCCCGCTTCTACGGCGCCCTCGACGAGAACCTCGCCATCGACGACGCAAAGGCCTGGCGCACCGTCGCCGTCTTCGTGCGCAACTGACACCACGCTGAACCCGGGAGCCACCACGGGGGGATGACGACCCCGTCGTCGGCGCCTACCCGTCTGTCATGGCCACCCGACGAGACCGCGCAGACCCCGACCTGCCAAAAGCGAAGAGCGATCAGGCCCGGCGGCTGACGGTGCTGGCCCGGCTGCTGCCGATGCTGCGCCCCCACCGGGGGCGCTTCGCCCTGGCCACGCTGCTGCTGCTCATCGGCAGCGCCTTGACCCTCGTCTACCCGCAGGCCGCCCGACAGGCGATCGACCTCGGCCTCGCCGAAGGCTCCATCGAGAAGCTCGACCTGCTGGTGGCCGGCGTCGCCGTCGTCTTTGTCGTCAACGCGCTGGTGACCTGGGGCCGTCACTACCTCATGAGCTGGTTGGGTGAGCGGGTCGTCGCCGATCTGCGCTCTCAAGTGTACAATAAATTATTGCGACAACCGCTTTCGTGGTTTCACGAGCGGCCCTCGGGCGAGCTGACCGGCCGCATGGCGTCCGACGTCGGCACGATCCAGTCCATCGTCGGCAGCGAGCTGTCGATGGCGCTGCGCGAGCTTGTCACCTTGATCGGTGGCCTGGTGATGCTCTTTATACAGTCGTGGGAAATGACATTGTGCATGCTGCTCATCATCCCACCGGTGCTGGTGGTGGGCTTCGGCTTCGGCAAGCGCATCCGAAAGATGAGCGGCGAGGCGCAAGACAAGCTGGCCGAGACGTCGGCGCAGGTGCAGGAGACGGCGGCGGCCATTGCCACCGTGCAGGCCTTTCGCCGCGAGCCGCACGAGAGCCGGCGCTACGACGAAAAGGTCGAGAGCTTCTTCCAGACGGCGCTGCGGCTGTCGTCGTGGCGGGGCTTGTTCATCGCCACCATGAGCTTCCTCGGCTGGATGGCGACGGCGGCGATGCTGTGGCTGGGCGGCCGGCAGATCATCGCCGGCACGTTGTCACCCGGCGATCTGACGGCGTTCCTGCTCTACACGACGATGGTCGCGTTCGCGCTCGGCGGCCTGGCCAACCTGTGGGGCTCGCTGCAGTCGGCGGCGGGCGCGACGGTGCGGCTGTTCGACATCCTCGACCGCGAGCCCGAAATCAAAGACGCCGTCGACGCCGTCGCCATGCCGCCCCTCTCCGCTGGAGAAGCGGGATCAGAAGGCGTGGGCGCGTTCTCCTTCGACGACGTCACCTTTGCCTACCCGGCCCGCAAAGAGGCCCCGGTGCTGCGCGGGGTCAGCCTGCACGTGAAGCGCGGCGAGACCGTGGCCGTCGTCGGCCGCTCCGGCGCCGGCAAGTCGACGCTGGCGTCGTTGCTCTACCGCTTCTTCGACGTCGACTCCGGCCGCGTCATCGTCGACGGCGTCGACGTCAAACGCGCGAAGCTGTCAGAGCTGCGCGGTCGGCTGGCCATCGTCGCGCAAGAGCCGGTGCTGTTTTCGGGCTCCATCCACGACAACATCGCCTTTGCCCGCCCCGGGGCCTCGCGCGACGACGTCATCGCCGCGGCCAGGCGAGCCCACGCCCACGACTTCACGAGCTCAT
>JBKJNL010000817.1:0-4100 GCA_046593615.1 Myxococcota bacterium
GGGCTCGTCGTCGAGGATGACCTTGACGAGCTTGGGCTTCACGCCGTCTTTGAGGGCCACGTCGACGCCGACGATGACGCCGGTGGTGTCTTTGCCGTGCAGCGGCACGACGACGCGGCAGCCGAGCTGCACGCGCTCGCGCAGGGCATCGGGCACGGCCCACGTGAGAGGGCCGTCGACAGCGGAGCGCAGGACCACGACCTCGACGAACACAGAGCACCCGTCGGCCCGGCGCCCCCGAAGCGCAAGCGGGTCCGGGCCGACAACGTCGCCGACGACGTCATGCCAACGCCGGTCGCTGCGTCGGGTCAGTGCGGGTCAGTGCGGGTCAGTGCGGGTCGGTGCGTCGGGTCAGTGCGACGCCACGAGCGTCAGGGTGTGGGTCGCCGGCGTGTCGCGCTCGACGACGATCTTGGTCTCTTGCACCGGGTAGTAGCCGCTCATGCTGGCCCGCAGGCGGTGCGGGCCGGGTGAGAGCTTGACGGTCACGGGCCCGGGGCCCACGGGGGCGCCATCGACGAGGACGCCGGCGCCGGCGGGTTGGGTGACGACGGTGACGTCGGCAGCACCGGGGGCCGCGACCACAGCCGCCGGCGGCGCGTTCTCGCACGAGAGCAGGGCCAGCGCGGTGACGACGAGGAGACAGGCGGTGCGCAGCATCGGGGCAGCGTGGGGGATGACGCATCGCACCGCAAGGTGCGGCAACGACGACGGGCTCACGGTCTTGCGCGAACGGCGCGCGGATGATGACTTGGCAGCGAGGTGATTTTCCGATGACGTCGACGACGAAGACCGCTGCCGAGACCGTTCTGGATCAGGAAATCGAGCGGGCCGGCGTGGCCCTCACCGAAAAGATGAAGGGCGAGCACCCGGGCGTGTTCAACAAGGCCTACTGGGAGGGCGCGATCCTCGAGTGGGCCATGAAAGACCCGGGCTTCAAGGTCGACATGTTCCGCTTCGTCGACGTCTTTCCGTCGTTGAAGACCAAAGACCAGGTCTCACAGCACATCAAGGAGTACCTGCTCAAAGACGGCCGCGAGTTGCCCGCGCTCATCTCGACGGCGCTCAAGGCGGCGACGTCGGGGCTCACCGCGGGCATCGCCCAGTCGACCATGAAGGGCCAAATCGAAGGCATGGCCAACCGCTTCATCGTCGGCAAAGACGCCAAAGAAGCGCTGCCGGTGCTGAAGAAGCTGCACAAAGACGGCATCGCGTTCACCGTCGACCTGCTCGGCGAAGGCACCGTCAGCGAGGACGAAGCCGACGTCTACGCCCGCCGCTACCTCGACCTGATCGAGAACCTGCCCGCCGAGGTCGCCAAGTTCGGCGCCGACGACGTCATCGACCGCAACCACCTCGGCCCGATCCCCCGCACCAACGTCAGCCTCAAGATCTCGGCGATGTTCAGCCAGATCGACCCCGTCGACACCCGCGGTTCGGTGGCTGCGCTCAAGGCGCGTGTATTGCCATTGTTTCTCAAGGCGAAGCAAAACAACGTCTTCTTGAACGTCGACCTCGAGACCTGGGCCTATCACGACATCACCTACGACCTGTTCGAAGAAATCGTCACATCGCCCGAGCTGCGCTCGTGGCCCCACGTCGGAATCGTCATCCAGGGATACCTCAAGAGCTCGATGAGAGACGCCGAAAGACTGTTGTCGATGGCCAAGAGCCGTGGCGCTCCCATCACCATCCGGTTGGTCAAGGGCGCGTACTGGGACTATGAAACGGTCCTCGCCCGCCAGCAAGGCTGGGAGAACCCGGTCTTTTCCGTCAAGAGCGACACCGACGCCAACTACGAGCGCCTCACGCGCTTCCTGCTCGAGAACCACCAGCACCTGGGCCCGGCCTTTGGCAGCCACAACCTGCGCTCGCTGACCCACGCGGTGGTGCTCGCCAAAGAGCTCAAGGTCCCCGAGCGCTGCATCGAGGCCCAGATGCTCTACGGCATGGCCGAGCCCGAGCGCACGGTGTTCCGCGGTCTCGGCCACCGCGTGCGCGTCTACGCCCCCGTCGGCGAGCTCTTGCCCGGCATGGCCTATCTGGTGCGCCGGCTGCTCGAGAACACCAGCAACGCCGGCTTCTTGAAGCTCTCGCACCACGACAACGTCGACGTCAAAAAGCTCATGGTTCCACCGACCGCGCAGGTCACGGCCCTGACGACGGCGCAAGCCACGGCCCAGACGAACGCCGCGGCGGCGGCGGCCACCGAGGCCCAGAAGCAAAAGGCCAAGGGCAAGGGAGCGAAGCCCGACCTCACCACGCGCTTCGTCAACGCTTCGCTGGCCGACTTCACGCGCCCCGATCGCCGGGCCTCGTTCCAGGCCGCCATCGATCAGCTCGGCAAAAAGCTGCCCATCGCCGTACCCGTCGTCATCGGCGGCGACGTCGTCGCCGGACGACCCACGCAGCCGCGCATGTCGCCCAACACCCGCACCACCAAGGTCGCCGACGTCTCGCTGGCCACCGTCGCCGACGTCGACACCGCCGTCGCCAAAGCCAACGCCGCCTGGCCCGCCTGGCGCGACACGCCGCTCGCCGAGCGCGCCCTGCTGCTCGAGAAGCTCGCCGACGCCATGGAGGCCGATCGCGACGCCATGAGCGCGATGCAGTGCCACGAGGTCGGCAAGACGTGGAAAGAGGCCGACGCCGACGTCGCCGAAGCCATCGACTTCTGCCGCTACTACGCCCGCCAGGCCCTCACCGAGCTGGCACCCCGGAAGCAGGGCAATGTCTTTGGCGAAGACAATACGATGTCCTATGAAGGCCGCGGCGTCGCGGCCATCATTGCACCCTGGAATTTCCCGCTGGCCATCCTGTGCGGCATGGCGACGGCGGCCCTGGTGGCCGGCAACTGCGTTGTCATGAAGCCCGCCGAACAGTCGTCGGCCGTGGCCCTTGGGTTGTATGAGCGCATGAAGGGCGTCGGCTTTCCCAAAGACGTCGTCCACTTCTTGCCGGGGCTTGGCGAAGATGTGGGTCGGGCGCTGGTGGCCCACAAAGACATCGCGCAAATCGCCTTTACCGGCAGCAAACAGGTGGGCCTCGCCATCGTCGAGCAGGGCGCAAAGGTGCTGCCCGGACAGAAGCAGGTGAAGCGCGTGGTCTGCGAGATGGGCGGCAAGAACGCCATCATCGTCGACGACGACGCCGACCTCGACGAAGCCGTGCACGGCGTGATCAAGAGCGCGTTTGGCTTCGCGGGCCAGAAGTGCTCGGCCTGCTCGCGGGTGCTGGTGGTCGACTCGGTGGCCGACGCCTTTGTGAAGCGCCTCATCGAAGCCGCGAAATCACTGACCCCTGGATCGGGCACCGACGCCGGCACCTTCTTGCCCCCCGTCGTCGACGACGAAGCCATGAGTCGGCTTTTGCAGGTGATTCAATCGCCGGCTCCCGGCGCCGAAAAGCTGTACGTCGGGCCGACGGTGTCGGGCGGCAACCACGTGCCCGCCGCGCTGTTCGCGGTCAGCGATCCGCAGCACCCGCTGATGCAGCAGGAGCTGTTCGGCCCGATCCTGGCGGTGCACCGCGTCAAGACCTTTGCCGCGGCCCTCGAGGTGGCGACGTCGACAGAGTTCGCGCTGACGGGCGCGGTGTTCTCGCGCTCGCCGGCCCACCTCGACCTGGCCCGCGAGAAATTCCGCGTCGGCAACCTCTACCTGAACCGCGGCAGCACCGGCGCCCTCGTCGAGCGGCAGCCGTTCGGCGGGTTCCAGATGAGCGGCATCGGCACAAAGGCCGGCGGGCCCGGCTACCTGCTGGCGTTCGTCGACCCCCGCGTCGTCACCGAGAACACCATGCGCCGCGGCTTCACACCCGACCTCGAGAACTGAGCGGGTTCGGAGTCGGCACCCTGGGCACGTCTGGGGCACGTCTGGGGCACGTCTGGGCGGTGCGGGCTTGCCGCCGGCGGCCCCAACTGGTCCGCGGGTGATCGCGGCTCCGCTGGGCGCCGGATGTCGCAAAGACGCCCCGCTTCAACCAAAAGGCCACACCCCACCGCGCCGGCAGGGTCGGCCAGAAGGCATCCGGCTGGCTGATCGCGCGGCACGAGGGCCGGCACGATCGACGCAGAGCGCCCCCTCGGGCCAGTCGGCTCG
>JBKJNL010000794.1:0-4178 GCA_046593615.1 Myxococcota bacterium
CTCGGGTCCGCCGGCGATGAGGCCACCGATCTGGCGCTCGAGGCAGGCGGTCAGGCGGGCCACGGTGGCGGCATCGGCACCGGCGAACTCAACGTTGAGGTCGGGGTCGGCGAGCACGCGGTCGAGGAAGCACAGCTGGTCGCCGGTGGTGTCGGGGTCGCAGTCGGTGCCGGCGAGGAGGGTGAGGATCGCCAGCTTGCCGCTGCCGCTCGTGCCGGGGAGGTCACCGAGGCGGTTGTAGGGCGAGCGACCAGCGACGGGCGAAGCAGGATCCTGCGTCTCGTCGATGATGTCGCCGAACTGCGGAGCGAGCGCGGCGACGATCTTGCCCTGGACCGTGGCGGCATCGTCCGGGGCGCCGGGAACGCCTTCTTCGTCCATCGCGGCGAGCACGTCGGCGACGAGCAGACCGTTGATGGCCGTGGGGATCTTCAGGCCAGCGTGGACAGCCGCCATGCTCTGGCACGTGTAGGTCGCGTTGTCGGCGGGGTAGAGCGCCTGCAGGTCGGTGACCGTCGCGGTGCCGTTGTAGATGGCGCCGGGGAATTCGAGCGCACCCAGAACCTGGTGGACCAGGCACGTGCTCAGCTTCGCCGGATCCAGGGAGTCGTTCGAGAACCAGGCGTTGTAGGCGTTGTTCGCCACGGCCTTGCCGACGAAGTTGTCGATCGTGTCGCGGACGAGAACGACGGTGCCGTCGTTGATGTTGATGCCGCCTTCGCCTTCGCCTTCGCCAGCGGGCTCGCCTTCGCCTTCGCCGCCTTCGCCTTCGCCTTCGCCTTCGCCGGCGGGCTCGCCTTCGCCTTCGCCTTCGCCTTCGCCGCACGCGCAGCTCTGGGCGGTCATGCTCAACCCGATGAGAGCGGTGGTGACCACTCCAATTGCAATTCTCTTCATGTATTCAACCTCTGGTGTTCAGGGCGGGGGTCAGGATCGACCCCGGTGCCTCGCGGCGTACGATGGCACGGGTTCCCCGGATCGAAGCAAGCCTTCATCGGCCAAAATGCCCCACCGGGACATTTTCGCGACACGTCTCAGATGCGGGACACCGCGGACGGCTGCGGGGCGCGCGCTCGCTCCTCCGTCCACCACTGCTGCCAGACCTCGATGGCCCGTTGGCGGCTTCGTTTGTCGGCGTCGGGGCGGTAGCCGAAGTCGTCGCCGGCGAGGGAGGCCAGCTCGCGGTGGGCGTCTTGGCGGAGCTCGAGCTCTTCGGAGGCCAGGCCGTCGATCAGCCAGTCCAGGCGGGAACGTTTCTTGGCCCGGCCCCACCACTTTTCCCAACCCTTCGGTCGATTGCCGAAATCCTGCAGGGCGATGGCCCGCAGCGCGCGGCGGGTGTCGTCGGCGAGGTCGCCGTCGCTGTGCTGGGCGAGCAGGGCGATGAGCAGGGGCACGGCGCCGACATCGCGGAACTGGCCCAGCAGCTGGACGGCGCGGCGCCGACTCTCCATCGGATACGGCTTCGACGACGTCGACGTCCGCTCGCGCAGGTGGACGAGCAGCGCTTCGAAGCGCGGGTGCGCCAGAAACGGCATCAGGGCTTCGGCGGCGAGCTCGCGGATGCGCGGCTCCTGGTCGTGCAGGCGGGCGCGCAGCAGGTCGATGGCCCGCGGGTCGGGCGTGAGCGAGAACAGCAGCACGGCGGCGAAGCGGTGGGCCGGGTAGCGGCTGTCGACGTGCGGAATCGCGGCATCGAGGCCGTCGCGACCGAGCCGCGCCAAGACGTCGAGCAGCGGTCCGGTGCGTTCGGCGGAGCGCACGTTCTCGCCGGGGTCGAAGGGGTCGACGCGCAGGCGGCCGGGGAAGCGCTCCGACAGGGCCGGCACGCTGGCCAGCCCGCGGGAGACGAGCTCGCGCTTGGCCCGGCCGACGAGGTCATCGTCGCCGGCGAACAACAGCTCGACGACATCGCGGTGGGACAACGTCGACAGCGGCGGCTCCCGCGCGGGCGGCGTCGACGGCGCTGGCTTCGGCGGCGTGCTGGACGGCGTCAGGTCGTCGTCGACGTCGTCGGTGTAGTCGGCTTTGTCTTCGTCTTCGGCTTCGCCAGCGTCGGCGGCGACGATCATGGTCGGCGTCGCCGGGCGCCGGTCGGCATCGCGGGGGTCGGCGTCGGGGGCGGCGCCGCCATCGCGGCCGTACAGACCCGCCAACGTCGACGTCGACAGCTCGGGGAAGCTGAGGTCGACGCGGTCGACGCGCGACGGCGCGGGGCCTGCGGCGTCGAGCTCGCGGGCGTGGCTGGCGTCGTAGACGACGTCGTCCCAGGGTCCGTCTTCCCAGGGCCGGTCGTTCCAGGGTGGCTCGTCGAGAGCGTCGTCGGCCTGGCCGGCGAGGATGCGGGCCCGGTCGGTGACGCTGCCGCCTTGCAAGCCGAGCTCGATGGTCGCTTGCAAGGCCTCCTGCCAGGCGGCCGGCGCGAGCGTGTCGTCGACGGTAAACAGGGTGCTCTTGTGCCCCTCGGGCGGCGCCACCGCGGGCAGCGGCGCGGGCAGCGGCGTGGGCAGCGGCGTGCCGATGCCGTTCAGGACCAGCGGCGTGCGATCGTCGTCGGCGCTGTCGTCGGCATCGTCGTCGGCGGCGGCGGCGGCGGCGTGCTTCTTCGGCGGCGGCGGCGGAACGTAGCTGCGGGCAAAGGGGCTGGTGCCATCGCGGCGCGCGGGGGTCGGTGACGACGCAGGCGACGACGCAGGCGACCACGGCGCGGATGACGACGACGCGGGCGCCGACGGTGCGGATGACGGTACGTCGACGTCGACGTCAGCGGCCGTGTCGACGCCGGCGGCGGTGTCCGGGTCGGCGGCGGCCTGCGGGAACAGCGAGGGGTGCTGGCGGTGGCGCTGTCGCAGCAGCGCCTCAAAGGCCGGTCCGAGGCGGGCGGCAAAGGCGGTCAGCTCGCCGAGATCGCGCGGATCGCGGGGGCGCATGCCGCCGTCGGCGAACAGGCAGGCGACCGGGCGGCGGGCCACGACGATGGGCACCAGCAGGATGCTCTTCGGGCGACGACGTCCGAGCCAGCCGAAAAAGGCCGAGTTGCCGTCGCTGTGCTGGGGCTTGCCGAGGTGCGGCGACGGCGAGGCCAGGGCGGTGTGCAGCACGCAATCGCGGCTGATGGCGAAGGGGCGCGCCGAGAACAGCACGCCTTCGGCGGGTCCCTGGCGGTGCCAGCCGACGCAGGCGTTGGCGCGGACGCCAAAGACGGCGGCGAATGGCAAGAAGCGGCGGGCGAAGCTGGTGGCGACGCGGGCGATGCCGTCTCTGGAGTCCTGGGCCGCCAGGTGGGCCATGGCTTCGACGAGGTCCCACGAGACCACCGGGTCATCGCCGCCGACCATCGGGCCGGAGGGTTGCGCGAGCGACGACGATGACGACGACGACGACGACGATGCGGTGCTGTCCGACGGGCCGGCGCGCTCGATCGGCAAGAGCGGGTCGAGCATGCGCAACAAGGCCTGGAAACGCTCGTCGAGCGGCGTGCCGTAGGCGCGAAACAGGGCCTGCCAGACGCGCACCTCGGGGACGACGTGGGCGACGACCTGGATCTTGATGAGCGCGGCGATCTCGGTGACGAGGCCTTTGTCGAGGGGACCCCGCAGGGCGACGTGCAGGGCGCCGTCGGCGTCGGTGTGCAGCGGCGCCGTGCCGAGGGCCACCGCCATGCGCTCGGGCAGCAGCTTGCACGCCGCGGGGTCG
This sequence comes from Myxococcota bacterium, assembly GCA_046593615.1. Lineage (GTDB taxonomy): Bacteria > Myxococcota > UBA727 > UBA727 > VGSZ01 > VGSZ01. The sequence continues at coordinate 3,697 of JBKJNL010000794.1, forward strand.
GGCGTTTCAAAGGCGCGGGGGTCGATGGGCTCGGTGTTCCAGGCCAGCGACAACGCCCGCTGCACCTGGGCCTCGTCGAGCAGCCCCATTTCGAGCAGCAGCGTGTCGAGCGTGCCGCCGTGCAACAGCTGTTGCTGCAGCGTCTGCTCCAGGACGCTGGCGTCGACGACGACACCCGCCTTGCCGTCGAGCAGGGCGCGCGAGAACGCTGTGTCCAGCCGCTGCACCACGGGGCTTTCTCACACGGCGACGGTGTCTGGGTCCATTCCCGAGATCGGGCCCGCTTGGCGGCTTGAGGCGCCTTGAGGAACCCGGAGGCGCCGGCTAACCCTCGGGGATGCTTGGTCGTGTTGTCGACGTGCGCGCGCGGGTGGTGCCGCTGGGGAGAGCGCTCACAACAGCGCCAGTGGGAGCGCGCGTGGGAGCGCTCGCAGCCCTGTGCCTCGTCGGCGTCGTCGCCGCCGGCCTCGCCGCCCCGTCGG
>JBKJNL010000800.1:0-4118 GCA_046593615.1 Myxococcota bacterium
GCCCGCGCCCAGGCGGCCCGGCAGCGGATCACCCGGCAGCACGGGCATCGGGCGCTCGAGGGTGTCGCCGTCGGCGGTGACGGCGGCCGCGCGCCCGGCAGCGAACGAGCCGACCTCGACGTTGTCGGTGATGAGCGGCTGCTGCGAGAGCGGATCGGTGGCCGGCACCGCCGACATCCGCGGCGACGGCGGCGACGTCGGCAGATCGCCGACCGGGATCTCGTGCAGGGTCGGCGCGTCTTCGGATTCGCCGAGCAGCGTGTGCAGGCCGACGGGTCCGGGCGGTGCCGCGGCCGCATTGGCGGCGAAAAAGGCCGCCGAGGCCGACGGCTTCGATGGCTCCCGCGGTGACGCCGACGATGACGCCGACGATGACGCCGACGATGGCGGCGGGGGGGGCAACGATGAGGCCCGCGACGACGACGGCAGCGGCATCGCGGCGAGCTTGCCGTCGAGGGCCATCTGCACAGTTCGCGCGGTCGAGACGTCGCGAGCCGCCGGGATGGGCGAGGCCGCCTTTGACGCGGTGATGGTCGGCGCGCTCGGCGACGTCGGGGACGGGCTCGGCGCTGCGCCCCAGGGCCCGACCGGGCCCGCCGCGGGTGACCAGCGCATCACCGGGACGGCGGCGACGTCGGGCACGAGCTCGTACGACGACGACGGCAACGCCAACGCCGCGGCGACGACGTCCTGGCCCGAAGGGGGCGTGCCGGACGCGCCCATCAACAGCATGGCCAGCGAGTCGTGCAGCACCGCCGCCGACGACGTGCGGCGCTCGGGATCCTTCTCGAGACAGGCCAGCACGACCTCCTCGAGCATCGCCGGCACCTCCGGGTTCAGCTCGCGCAGCGGCCGCGGCGCGTCGTCGAGAATGGCCTTCATGGTGAAGACATCGCTCGGTCCGTCGAAGGGCCGGCGCCCGGTCAGCAACCAGTAGAGGACGACGCCGACGGCAAAGATGTCGGCGCGTCCGTCGACCCGCTCGCCCTTGAGCTGCTCGGGCGCCATGTAGGGCACCTTGCCCTTGAGCTCGCCGGCCATGGTGAGGTTCGACCAGTCCTCACGCTTGGCGATGCCGAAGTCGAGCAGCTTGGTGACGCCGGCGTGGGTCAAGAACAGGTTGTCGGGCGAGATGTCTCGGTGGACGAGGTTCGCCGGCTGCCCGTTGTCGTCGAGGAGCTTGTGGGCGTGGTCGAGACCGAGGCAGGCATCGGCGACGCAGCGGATGACGAGTTCAAGCGGCAGCGGTCGCTTCGATTGCCACACGCGCAGCGCGAGGTCTCTCAGCGTGAGCCCCTCGAGGTGCTCCATGACGATGTAGTGCTCGGCGAGCTTGCCGGCCTCGACCGGCGGCTCGACGCCCAGCTCGATGACCTGCACGATGTTGCGGTGCTCGAGCGACGCCAACAGAGTCGCCTCGCGGACGAACATCTCGACGTTGCGGTCGGCGCCGGACTGGCCATTTTTCTTCTGGTCGGTGGCCTGCTTCACCAGGCTCGGGCGGATGCGCTTCAGCACCACCTTTTTCGAGAAGCGCCCCGGTCCTGACGCCGCAGCGAGCCAGATTTCGGCCATGCCACCCTGGGCGATGACCCGCTCGAGCTGGTAGCGGCCGAGCTTCGCGGGCGCCGAGGCGCGTTTGCGGAGCACGTCTTCGTACGTGACCACCTCGGTGGAATCACCGATGCCAGGTTTGTCGTCGTCGTCGCGGCCGGTCACGGGGTCAGCTTGTCAAACGCGCGCCGACAGGTCCAACGGCCAGGCCTCGCCCACAGCAGACAGCAAGGACGCCGACGATCGCCGTGCTCACTTGACCTTTTGCAGCTCGTCGAACCCCGGCAGCGTCGACAGGTCGGGCACGACGACGATCTCGATGCGCCGGTTCTGGGCCTTGCCCTCGGGCGAGTCGTTGGCGACGGCGGGCTTGGAGTCGCCGAAGCTGGCGGCGGAGACGCGGTCGGCGGGCATGCCGGCGTCGACCATGGTCTTCAGCACGGTCAGCGATCGCGACGACGCCAGCTCCCAGTTCGACGGAAACGTCGCCGTCTTGATGGGCACGTTGTCGGTGTGGCCTTCGACCTGGAATTTGCGATCGGGGATCGAGGCCAGCACCGCGGCCACCTCTTCGACGCTGCTCTTGCCGTCCTTTGAGAGCCCGGCGCTGCCCGAGGCAAACAAGATGTCGGAAGCCAGGGCCACGACCATGCGCCCGTCGACGATCTTGACCTTGAGCTTGCCGCTGTCGATCAAGCTCTGGAAGCGCGCCAGCAGGTTCTTGTATTCGGCGATGCGCTTGTCGCTCTCGGCCTTGCGCTTCGCCAGCTCATCGAGCGCGCTCTTCATCTCGTCGACCGAGCTCTTCAGGCCCGCCTTGTCTCTGAGCGTGGCGGCCAGGTCGGCCGCCGTCTTTGTCAGCTCCGCCGACGTCGTCGACAGATTCTGCTCAAGGGCCCGCTTCTCGGCGTCGAGCGCCGCGGCCTTTTTCTGCTCCGCCTGCAGCGCCTGCTGCAACGACTGGTTCTTCTTTTCGCTCGCTTCGCGCTGCTGCTCTTCGGAGGTCGCCAGCAGCTCGGCGGTGACGAGGTCTTTCTTGGTGCGCTCGTGGCTCATCAGCAGCTCGTCGTAGGTGCCGCTCGAGACACACGACGAAGAAACGACGACGACGACGACGACGGCCAGCAGCGCGAGGGGACGAAGCATGGGGGAATCCTCCGGAGCCCGCAGCTAGCACACATGGCGGGGCCAGCTACAGTCACCCCGGGGGTCTCATGCTGCTTCGCTTCGTCGTCGCCACCATCGCCATCGGCGCCATCGGCTTTGCCGGGCTCGCCGGCGAGGCCCGCGCCTGCAGCTGCGACGGCGGGGTCGTGCGCCGCGTCTTGCCAGACCCGGAGGTCGTCGCTGGCGAAGACGCCGCCATCGTCGTCGAATCCGACGGCTACGGAGCCAACGACGGCATCGACCTCGAGATCGTCGTCGACGGCGTCGCGATCGTCGACGACGCGGGCGCCTTTGATCACGCCGTCTTTGCCGCCGCGTCCGCGCGCATCGACGTCTTTCGTCCGCTGGCGCCGTGGTCGCCAGGGCCGCACGCCATCGAGGTCCGCCTCGTGCACGAGGAGGTCGGCTCCCTCGACGAGCGCACATTCTCGTTCACGAGCGACAGCTCCAGGGCCGAGGTCGCGCCCGTCCCCGTCGTCAACCGCGTCGAGCAGCAGGCGTTTCGCGTGGAAGGGCCGTGCGGTGGCGACGATCTCACGCTCTTCGAGCTCTTTGCGGCGGCAGCCGACCTGCCGCTGGTCGCCGTGCTCGACCGCGAGGGCCCCGACGACGCAGGCGGCGCTGTCGACGTCATCGGCGGCCGCATCGGCGTCGGCGGATTTTGCGGCGCGCGCGACGAGCGCTTCGACTTCGGCGCGGGCTTTGACGTTCGCTTTGGCCACATCGGCGCCGATGGCAGCGTGCGCTTCGCCGACGTCGTCGAAGTCGCTTTTCCGCTCGACACCGACGGTGACGGGCGGTCCGACGCCGACGACCCCTGCCCCGACGCCGCTGGCCCGGTGGTCGCTGACGATCGGGGTGTCACCGGCGGCTGTCCACCCGAAGCCAGCGCATCCTGTGGCGCCGTGGGCCCGCTGCCTCTGCCTGTGTTGCTGGCGCTGCTGGTTCGACAGCGCCGTCGCCGACCGGCTAAACAAAGAGGAACATGACCGACCCGAAGTCCGACGAACGCAGCCCCTTCGACCTCGACGAAGCACCCGGCATCGACCTGGGTGACGGCCCGAAGGACACGGTCGAGATGTCGCGCGACGAGATCAACCGGCAGATCCTCGAGCGCGAGGCCCAGGACGCCGCGCACGACGCTGCCAACGACGCCATCAGACAAATCCAGGAGTCGGCCCGCCAAAAAGCGGCCGCCAGAGACGAAGAAAAAGCCGAAGAAGAAGACGAAGAAGACGGCGAAAAAACCGAAGAAAAAGACGCCGAAGAAGACGGCGAAAAAGACGACGAAAAAGCCGACGGACCGGGCCTGCCAGGCTTGCCGAAAGCGCCGCCGCTGCCCAAGCCTGCCACGCGCTGACGCCGGCTATTTCTTTGGCTTGTCGGGCTCGAGCAGC
>JBKJNL010000624.1:0-9496 GCA_046593615.1 Myxococcota bacterium
TTCGCGCCGGCGCCGCGGCCCTGGCGCGAAGATCAGGTCAATCCGGCTTGATGACCGCGAAGCGGAAGTCAGCGAAGCCCGATTCGCCGCAGGTCACGAGCACCTCGGAGAGCACCCGGTAGGGCGTGTCTTTGTCAGCGAGGATGACGACCTTGCCGTCGAATTTCTCGCCGGCGCGCATGGCGCCGACCTCTTTGAGCTCCTTCGCGCGACGCAGCGCATCACGAAGGGGTGTGATGACCCAACCGTTGCTTGCGGGGTCTTTGGCGGCGTTGGGGACGCGGTAGGTCGAGACGTCGAGCTCGACGACCGGCTCCGAATTCACGGCGATGCGCGGGACGTTGTCGAGCGTCACGTTCTGCCCATTGATCAAGCGCTTCATCTTGGGCCCGGTGATCATCACGATGGTGGTCTCTTGCACCTCTCCGCAGCCGTCGCGCGGTCCGCGGTTCTCGCGACGCTCTTTCTCACCGCTGCCCGGCTCGGGCCGACACACCGAACGGGGCAACTCGATGGAGCTGTCCTTCACCTCGATGGGATTCGTGGCAAAGGTCTTCAGCAGGTAGACGAGCAGCAGGGTGACGGCGTCGGTGAGCGACGTGATCGACAGCGGCGGCGTGTGGATGGCCTTGCGGCGCCCGCGCGAATTCTTGCGGCGCTTGGCGTGCCCGACCTGCGCGGCCGCCGGCCAGCCGGCGTACGTCGGTTGCGACCCATCGGAGACGCCCACGGGCGAGAGGTTGGTGACGGGCTCAGACGGGGGACGGACAGCCACGTTCAACCCACCACGCCGGCGGCAAAGGCGACCGCGGGAAACAAGATCTTGCCGTCGGACGAGCGACGCGCAGCGTCCATCACACGCACGATGACCTCGTAGGGAACGTTGCCATCGGCAGAGACGATCATGGTTTCTTCATCGGGAAAGCTGCGCTTGATCTCAATGAGCTTCGACTGCAGACGCGTGTAGTCGTAGTCGATGATCTTCTTGCCCGACGACGTTGTGCGCTCGACCTTGGTGATGAGCGGCTCACCGGTGCGGTTCTCGCTGTTGCCGTCGAGGGTGGCGCCCGAGGCGCCGATGTTGAAGCCATCGGTCAGCACGAAGACGGTGAGGTTGAGCGTGGAGACGGCTTCGACGGGGGCGACGCCGCCGGTGCCGTCGTTGGCGCCGCCACCGATCTGTGGCGCCTGGACGTTGAGCATCGCCAACTGCGTCCAGGCCGTCATGGCCAGGATGCTCAGGATGAGCATGAACATGATGTTCAAGAACGGCGTCACGTCGAGGTCCAACGGGTCGTCGTTGGCTCCCTCGGCGTGGCTGCGTTCAGAAGGTTTGCGCTTGGCCATGATTCCCTACCCGGCGGTTCCTCCCCCGCCGGCCCGTGAGGGTCGACGAGGGCGAAGACAGCTCAGACGTCGGTGGTCCCGTCGAGCCCGCCCTTGCCGCGGGTGATGAGCAGGTTCTCGAGCTTCACCGAGTACATGTCGATCTCGTCGGTGATCTTCTTGATCATGCCGGCGAGGAACATGTGCGCGAAGAGCGCGGGGATGCCGACCATGAGGCCAAAGGCCGTGCAGTTCATGGCTTCGGCGATGAACTCGGTGAGGATTTGCGACTTCTGCGCCGGGTCGGCCTTTGCCACCGCGCGAAAGGCGCCGATGAGACCCATGACCGTGCCGAGCAGGCCGAGCAGCGTCGACAACGACGCCAGCGTGGCCAGCGAGCCGGCGCGCTTGGTCAATCCGGGCATGACCTCGAGGGTCGCCTCTTCGATGGCGTTCTGGATTTCAATCTCACCCTTGTTCGCGCGGGTGAGGCCGGCCTTGATGACCTTGGGCAGCGAGGCGTTGGGCGCCGCGTTGCAGAGCTTGATGGCCCGGTCGATGTTGTTGGCCATGACGAGCTTCTGGATCTGGGCCATGAAGGCCGCGCCGTTCAAGTTGTAACGGAACACCACGAAGATGACGCGCTCGATGGCGATGGCCATGACGAGGAACGACACAAACGCGATGGGCAGCATCCAGAGGCCACCCTCCTTGAAGAACCGAATCACTGCATCCATGTCATGACCTCCAGACCACTCATCGAAACGAACCGCGTGCACATTGACAGCAAAGCGGCGGGAAAGAAAAGCGCCGACGTCGACGACGGCGCTGAAAATCGGGAAATCTCAGAAGGGCTTCAGCTCCACTGCTTCGACGATCCGCGCCTTTAGATCCTCGCGGCGCTCAAGGTCGGCGAAGTTCAAGTTGGTGCGCGGCAGGATGAAGAACGCCTCGGGCTTCTGGATGTTCCCCTCGATGACGAGGTCGTCGAGGGTGATCTTCTTGCGTTGGGCCTGGGCCGCGCCGGCGCCGAGCACGGCCACGCCGAACACGACCAGGGCGAGCACCGCCACACGCGACCGTCTCGTCTTCGGGGGCACGGCCAATGCGGCGTCCTGCCGCGTGCCGGCCTGCTGGAGGGATGGATGGTGAAGGTCATTTGTCATCGACCGCTCCTTCCGGAGCCGGGTTCTCGGCGCCCGTTGGCTTGGAGGTGGCAGCGGCCGACGTCGGCGTCGGCGTCGTTGCTTCCGTCGCCTCTGGCTTCGCAGTCGGAGTCGCAGCGGGCGCCGGCTCCGGCGGCTTCTTGGCGTCGTCGGCCTTGCGCTTTTCTTCGCGCTGGCGGCGCTTCTCTTCCTTGACGATCCGCTTCTCGGTGGAGTCGATGTAATCGTCGAGGCGCCGGCTGGTGGCGACGTCGGCGTGCCCCTGCTCTTTGAAAGCCTTGAGCTCGGTGAGCCCGGTCTTCCAGCGGGTCAGCTCGTCGGGCCCCGGCACAGGGTTGTCGAGGTAGAGGATGCCCAGGTTGAAGCGGGCGTCATCGAACCCGCGATCGAGCTCGAGGGCCTTGCGATACGCGGCTTCGGCCTGCGGGTACATCTTGGTCGCCCGGAACGCGTTGCCGAGGTGCAGCTGAGCGCGCGCGCTCTTGGGCTCGAGGCGGGCGAGGATCTCAAAGGCCGCGCGGGCCTCGCTGGGGAAACCCAGCTCAAGCAGCAACAGCCCGTACCCCTCCTGGGCCTCGCCGAGGTTTGGTCGCAGCCGGGCGGCGCGCTCGTAGGCGATGACCGCCTCTTTCTTTTCTTGCTGCAGCGCCAGGACGTTGCCGCGCTCGAGGTGCAACAGCGCATTGCCGGGCTCGAGAGCTAGGGCGTTGTCGACGGCAAAGCGGGCGGTGTCGAGGCGACCCTGGGCGCGGAACACGCGGGCCATCAACAGCATCGCCGGCACGTTGCGCTCGTCGTAGCGCATGGCCAGGCGGGCCTCTTCCTCGGCGCGCGACAAGTCGCGGTTGTTGAACGCGCGCTGGGCCGCAGCGAGGTGCGGGCCGGCTTTCTCGGGTCCCGTCTTGAGGGCATCGTCGACGAGCTTCTGGGCGTCGCCGTCACGTCCCGTACGACCCAGCAGCGCCGACAGGTTGACCAGCGCAAGGCCATAGTCGGGGCGCACGGTGAGGGCCTGGCGGTAGTGGCGTTCGGCGGAGCCGACGTCGCCAGCGGCTTCGGCGGCGGCACCAGCGTTGAACCAGGCGGCGTAGAAGCCGGTGGAGCGGTTGGCAGCGTCGACAAAGCGAGGAACGGCGGCAGCGGGGTCGCGGCGGGCCACCTCGACGGCGTCGGCAAAAGCAGCGTAGGCCGGCGTGCCCTTGCGCGGCAGCCAGTTCTCGTCGTCGATGCCGTCGCCGGTCCGGTCACCCGCCTTTGGTCCAGGGGGGGGAGGAGGAGGCGCAGCAGGCGGAGGCGCAGGCGCAGGCGCAGGCGCAGCCGGCAGCGGATCCGAGCCCGCCGAGGAGGAAGGCGTCGCCTCGGGTTCCGTCAACGGCGGTTGGTCGTCGACAGATGCCTCGGCCTGCGTCTTTGACGCCGTCGCACAAGAGCTGGCAGCGAAACCGACGGCACCAAAACCGACGACAGAGGCGCAGGAGGCGAGGACGGCGAACAAGAGGCTGGAGCGCGAGCGCCGGGATCGAATCACGCCGCACCACCTTTCTGCGACAGCTCGGCCGGACCAGCGCCCAGGGCCTTGAGCTCAGGAGCACCGCCATCGGGCAGCGCCAGGCCCAGGCCGTCGTCGACGGGGGCCTCGTTGGGTTTGACCAGCGGGTCCTTATCGATTTGATAGTCTTGAGGACGCAGGAGATTCAGGGCTTCCAACGTCTTCTTGGTCCAGGTGTTCGTGAGCTTGAACTCCTTGGCTTTGTCGTACGCGACCTTGTAGTTGGCCACTGCTTTTTCTTCGACGGCAAAGGCCTGGTCTTCAATGGCGTTGGCGTATTCGTCGCAGCCGATATCGCCGTATTGGCGCTTGATGTCGTCGGGGCACGGCGACTTCAGCACTGTCTGCTGCATGTTGTCGTAAAGCGAACCGATGCGGTACAGCGCGGCAAGCGACCACTCACCGGCCTTGTATGTGGTGATGACCCTCTTGTAGACCTCTTCAACCTGCGTCAGTCGCGCCAACTTGGCCTGCAGTTCCTTCACCTGTTTATCGCCCTTTTTGGCGACGATGGCCAGGCGGGCGTAGGAGGCGTAGTCGTCTTCGGCGAGGGCAAAGGCGCTGCGGGCGGCGAAGTAGGCGGCCTGTGGGTTGCCCTGCGCGCGGTTGTAGTTGGCGACCGCGGACCGGTAGGCGTCGACGGAGAGCTTCTTGGCCTTTGCATCCTTCTTGGCGGCTTCGGCAAAGATGTCGCCGAGGCGGGCGTGGGCTTCGATGACCTTCGGCGCCTGGGCCGGCGTCGAGCCATAGCGGCCGATGAAGCGGCGCAACACGGCGGCCTCGGCTTCGGCGTTGCCCTTCTTTTTGTGCACGATGGAGGCGCGGAAGAAGACGTCGGCGGCGTCGGGCTTTTCGGGAAAGAGCGTCGCGTAGCGCTCGAATTCCTGAGCGGCCCTTTCGTACTGCTGCTGGCCTTCGAGCGCGAGGGCGGCATTGATCTGGGCGTCGGGGCGCCGCTCGGTCGTGGGGTACTTCTTCACCAGGGCCAGGTAGGTCGTCACGGCCTTTTCGAAGTTGAAGGCCTGCTCGGACTTGTTGGCGACGCGGAACATGGCCTCGGGCGCGTACTCCGACGTCGGATACTCCTGGTAGAGACGCTCGTAGAGGCCGGCGGCGCGGATGGGTCGGCGCGCCTTTTCGAAGCTCAGCGCAGCGTTGTACATCATCACATCAGCAAACTCGCGCTTGGGATCTTCATCCAACAGCTTGAGGTACTGTTCAGCGCCAGATTCGAGCATGGCGATACCGTCTTGGATCTGGCCATCATCCATCTTCTTCGCGCCGCCCTCGAGGGTCTCCTTGGCGATGTTGAAGCGAGCGCCGCCCTGGATCTTGCGGAACTCGTCGACCTCGCCGCCGCCGACCTTTTTCTCGGAGAACGCTGCGGCGGTCTCGGCGGCCGTCTTCCAGTCCTTGCGAGCGAGCAGGTCGTCGAGGATCAGGTTGGCGGCGAAGCGAGCGGCTTCGGACTCGGGGTACTTCTCAACGACGGTGCGGAAACGCTTCACGCCTTCGTCGTACTGGCCGTAGGCGTAGAAGATCTCGCCGGCGCGGTAGCCAAAGGCCGGCGCCATGTCGTGCTGCTCGCCGCCGTTGAGGAACTTGTCGATGCTGGCGATGTAGGCCTTGCGCAGCGTCGGGATGTCTTCGGACTTCTTGTTCGGGTCGCGGTTGCCCGCGGCGATCTCGCGCTTCTCGAGGGTGCCCTTGTTCTGGGCGTCTTCGAGGATCTTCTCGTAGGAGTAGACGGCGTTCAGCGCGCTCTCTGCCCGGTACTTGCTGCCCGCGGTCGAATCGCGGGTGTTCTCGTACTGTTTGACGGCCTCTTCAAAGCGCAGAGAGTAGTAATAGGTCTCGGCAAGATAGTAGCCGAGCTCGTAGGCATTCCGGTCGTGGGGATACCGACCCAGGTAATCCTTGTATGAGTCGGAAGCGAGCTTGAAGTACTGCACGCCGAGGTCGGCGCGGTTGGCGTTGAAGTAGCTGGTCGCCTGCTGGTGGTAGTAGAGCGCCGCGCTGTAGAGGTTGGTGCGGGCGAAGTCTTCGGCGGCCTTGAGGGCTTCGCCGTCGTTGCCGAACTTGCGGGCCCACGGCGAGCCCTTGGCGTAGTTCCTGACGAGGATGTCGCGGGCCGCGGCGGCCTTTTCAAACTGTCGCTCGCGAACCCAGGACTGGACGATCTGGTCCTGCAGCTTGGGCGCATCGCGGTGCAGGGGATCGATCTCCAGGGCGCGCTCGAGGGCGGCGACGGCCTGGGTGTGCTTCGACTGCCGGAACAGGTTGTCGCCAAGCTTGGCCATGACGTCGCGCTCGTAGGGCTTCTGCCCGCCTGCCTCGGAAGCGGCGCGGACGAACCAATCGCGGGCGTGCTTGACGTAGTTGACCTCGATCTCGGCGTCAGGGTCGTCGAGGCTCTTGCCCTTGAGCAGGGTCTTGTACTCGGGGCCGCGCTGCCAGTTGTCGTCGCCGAAGCTGATGGCGACGTATTGGATCGCTTCTTCTTCGAGCACCGAACCGCCTTCGCCGCTCTCGCTGCGCTTCGTTCCGTATGAGAAGTCGAGCAGCTCGAAGAAGCGCGTGACACTCTCGTCGAAGCGGTTGACCAGGTAATAGGTCCAGGCGAGCTTATAGAGGCCCTTGTCGTAATAATCAGACGTCTTGATCGGCACGACATGCATGAAGTCGGCAATGGCGTCGTTCCACTTTTCGTCATCAAAGTGCTGGTCGCCGATGCGGAACCAGACCTCGGCAAAGAAGCGGGACTTCGGGTACTTGTCGACAAGGGTCATCCAGGCCATGAGGCCCGGCTCGACGTCTCCCTGCTGCCGCAGCGTGTAGCCGAGCAGGTAATAGGCGCCATCGAGAAACCGGTATTCCGGGTATTGCTCGATGAGTCTTTGATACAACGAAATCGTGCTCTCGAAGTGCTTCGTCGGCTCGATGGGCGGCTCGCCTTTGGCCCCGCCATCTTTCCAGGCCGCATAGGTATCACGGTATTCGTTGATCGCCGTCTGGAACTCGTCGTCGGTCTTTTCGTAGTACAGCTCGGCCAGGCGGAACATCGCATCGGGCGTGAATTCCCGATCCGCCGGGTGCTGCGTCAAGAAGCGTTCGAACGCGGTGATCGCGTCGACGCGGCGCAGGCGCTCGGCCTTTGCGACGGGGTCGAGCTGCTTTCGGTAATTGATTTCGATCTGCGAGCGGCGCTCTTTGTATTTGCGCTCGGCCAGCTCGCGGACCTGATCCTTCATGTCACGCAGGTGCTCGTCGTAGACGCGCACGGCATCCTGGTAGGCCTCGAGGCGGGCTCGCTCGCTGTCGTCAGACCAGCTCGCGCCAGGCGGCGTCGTCGGCGCAGGCGGCGGGGCAGCCGGCTTGGGAGCGTCGGCGGTGTCGCCGACGTCGGGTTTGTCTTCGGCCTGGGGGGCGGTGGGGTTCACCCCGCCGCCCTCGGCGAGCGCAGGACTCGCTGCAGAGAGCGCCAGAGCAAGCGCCAACGACGACGACAACGAAGGAATGCGGACGCTCATGGCAGCTCGTCCCGCGTAAGGTCGGCGTAGGCCTGGGTGAGATCGGTGAGCTCGGCCGCGCGGGCCCTTTGCAGCGCCGAAAGATGGTCGGTCTCAGTCTGCTTGCGACCAAAGGCCGTATCGACGACGCCGACGTCGGCCCGCAGGACGATGCGCGAGAGGTCGTTGCGCACCCTCTCGAGAGCGACGGCGGTGGCGGCGTCGGCCAGCGAAGCGGCGCGGAGGTCGATGTCGGCGAGCGTTCCGGCGTAGGCCGCGAGCGCCTCACGTTCGGCAACCAGCAGCGCACGCGCACCGGTCAGGCGCTGTTCGACGGCGACGTCGAGGTTGTCGCGAAAGGCGGAGTTGCGACGAGCGGTGGCCTCGAGACGTTCGATGGCAGCGTCGATGCGGGCGTAGGCCGCGGCCTGCGCCGGGTCGCGGGCCTGGGCGAGGAGGACCCGCTCTTCATCAAAGGTCTGGGCCAGGCTCGTGCGCAGCTGTTCCTCAGCTGAACCGCGGCCGCCGACCGTCTGAACCTGCTGCCGGAGCCCCACGATGTACTGCCGCAGCTCGTCGGCGCGGCCCTGGTGACCCTGCAGCTCGTCCTGCGTTTCGCGCAACTTGCCGCGCAGCAGCTCGCGCTGCGCCGGATCGCCAGCGGGCTCGTGCTCGGCGAGCCAGGCAATGGAGGCGAGCGCCGCGCTCTGCCGGGCGTTGACGAGCTCAAGCTCGTGCAGCGATCGGTCGAGGCCATCGATGCGATCGCGCAGGCGCTTCTGACGGGCGTCCATCTCGTCGGGCGTCTTCGGCAGCTGTGCGGCCCGTTCTTCAAGGGCCTCGCGCCGGACCGCCAGCGCATCGAGCTGAGCCTTCAGGTCACCCGTGGGGCGAGCCAGGTTCCGCTCGACGCCGAGCGCCGAGCTCTTCAACGCCGTCAGGCTGTTGGACAGCGACAGCGAGCGCGCCACCGCCGATCGCAGGGGGCCAAAGAGCTCGGCGCGCGATGCGTTCTCTGACGAGAGCAGCTGGTCGAGCTGGTCGAGCAAGCGCTGCGCGCTCTCGACGTCGGCTCGGCTCTTGGCGATGTCCTTGAACACGGCCAGCGACTGCGCGACCTCTTTGTTGTGCGCCGCACGACGCGCAGCGATGGGCGGCAGCGGCGAGTGCAGGATGGCGCGCGGGTCGGCGTCGAGCGCGAGGATGTCCTGAAGCAGCAAGCCTCGCAGGGAGACATCGCCGATCAGGCGCTGCAGCTCGGCGTCGGCGGCGCGGTGCTTCTCGAGCACCTCGCCAAAGAGGCTGTCGGCATCGTCGAATTCCAGGCGCTGCAAACGCAGGTTGGCAGCCAGCAGCTCGATGTCGGCGGCGCGGTCGCCGTCGGGGTCGAGCGACATCAAGTCGTCGAGCTGGCGAAGGGCTTTGCGATACTCCAGGCGAGCCGCCTCGCGACGCTGGGATTCCGTGCGCCCGTCGCCCTTGACCGGCCGCAGGGCGAGCTGCCCGCGACGCACGTAGGTCAGCGTGACTTCGTAGAGCATCGTCGTCAGGTATTTCGAGTCGAAGTCGATCTGCTGGTAGGCATTGATGCTCTCGTCCAAGCGATCGAGCTCGTACAACAGTCGGCCACGGCCGAGGTCGGCGAGCTCTTTGACGTCGGGGTCTTCGCGGGCGACGGCGTTGAGCTTGGCGACGTCGTCAAAGACGGCGAGGGCCTCGGTGAGCTTGCCGTCTTTTGTGAAAATCGCCGCACGCAGGTAGCGCGCACGCAGGTCAAAGGCCTCGGCGTTGGGAATCTTGGCCAGCTCCTGCAGCGCTCCCTCGTTGCGGCCGGCGTGGAACAAGCTCTTGGCCCGCAGGTACCGCACCTGACCCGGAACGCGGTCGCCGGCGGCGGCCAGGTAGCTGGCGTAGTAGCGGTCGACGTCGTCGTAGCGGTCGTCGGC
>JBKJNL010000655.1:0-2975 GCA_046593615.1 Myxococcota bacterium
AGAGCGGCAGCGTGGCGACGGCGTAGCGGGCGACCTCGGGGACGAGCATCGGCAGCGGCCCGATCCCCGTCGTCGGCTCACCAAACGGAGCGCGCACGGCGATGGCAGCGGTGTCGAGGGCGGTGTCGAGGGCGGCGCCATCGGGCGCGGGTGGCGCGGCAATGGCGACGGTGCCGTCGTTGCTGATGACAAACGCGGGCACCCCGGCGACGCGCGACAGGCTGTGGACGAGCTCGGGGGTAAAGGGCCAGCCGAGCAGCACGCCTCCGACGGTGGCGTTGCCTTCCCAGACGGCGGCGGCGACGACGTGGACGGGCTTGCCGTCCTGGATCCACAGGCCGTCGCGGGCCACGCCGGTGAGGGCTTCGGCGACGACGGGGAAGCCGGCGAGCGGCGACGGCAGCTTGGATTCGGCGCCCGCAGCGGCGACAACGGCGCCGTCGGGGGCGAGCATCAGGGCGAACGAGGGTGCACCGAAGCCACCGGCGGCGGCCAGGAGCGCGGCTTCGGCCCCCGGTGTCATCTTCTTGCTCTTGAGCGCGGCGTGGACCTCGGCGTCGCTCGCTGCCTTTGACACAGCGTCGACCGTCTCGTTGGAGAAGCGGGCGACCGCGCCGGACAGCGCGCCCACCGACGTCGACACCGAGGCTTCATACGGGCTCATAACGACGCCGTGCAGGATGCTCGTGCCGCCAAGCAACCCGAGAATCCCGGCCAGGGGGATGAGCACAATCAACAACAACAGCCGGGTCTGCATGCGCTTCCTTCTCTCTCTCGGTCGCACCCTAACGCAAGGGCCGGGCCCTTCTACAATCCGTTCCGTCCGTTTTCGATCCGACCCCGCCACCCGCGCCGGGCACCGGCCAGGACGGCGGCTCCGGGCGCGGTCCCGGCGCTATTCCTGCGGGGCCTTTTCGCGACCGCCATCGCTCACCGGGACCGCGATCTGGACGGAGGCGTCTTTGATCGTCACGTCGACGACGGTGTTCTGCGAGATGGTCGCGTCGATGAACAAGACACCTTTGTCGGGCATGCTCAGCGCCTTGCGAAACAGCTCGTTGGCGCCGAGGTAGAAGCTCAGCGTGTAGTCATCGGGGTCGATGGGGACCAGCGGGATGTCGCCGGTCTCGTCGTTGAACGAGATCACGCGGCCGCGGGGCAGCACCTTCACCGTGGCCACGGCGTAGGGCAGCTCTTTCATCGCGATGACGTGCTGGCCTTCGGGCAGCGAGATCTGCGCGGTCTCGTCGACGCCGAGGGCCTTGAGGGTGTTGCCCTTCTCGTCGACGAGGGTGACGGCAATGCCCTGCTTGTTTTCGACGGCGATGGGGCCGGGGCGCGCGAGCAAGGCCTGCCCGGGCGAGAAGCGCATGCCCTGGATGACCAACGTGCGCGGCGGCAGGTTGTCGGGCCGCACGTTGGGTCCCTCGAGGATGACAGCGATGTCGGGCAACGATTCGGTCATCGGCTGCAGCTTGCGACCCTGTCCGCGGCGCACGTTGGCGGGGGTGCGAAGGGCCGCGGCGCGGGTGGCGTCGACGGGCCACTCGGTGGCGCCGAGCAGCTCGGGGGCGACGATGACGCGGCCGCGGATGCCGCGCTGCGCTTCCTGGGTGGGCTCTGGTTGGGCGAGGGTGGGCGGGACGAACAGCGCCGTGGCTGCGATCAGCGTGGACGCGGTGGCCGACAGAAAGGACGAGACGCGCAACATGGGCGGCACTCTACCCGCGCTCTCCGCACCGGTCACGCGACGCCTCGCGGTGCCCGCCGTTGCCCTCGCCGTCGTCGTCCACGCCGTGTTGCTGTTGGCGTCGCCGCAGCTCTCGACCGACACGTTTCGCTACGTCCACGAAGGCCGGGCCCAGCGGCTCGGGCTGGCGACGCCGTATACGACGGCGCCGGCGTCCCTGGTCCCCCCGCCTGACGACGGCACCAGCGCTCGCGTCAAGCACCGCGATGTGCCGGCCGCCTATCCGGCCGGGTCCGAGCTCCTGCTGTGGCTGACCACCAGCGTCGGCGACGTCTTTGGCGCGCCGCTCCTGCCGCTGCGGGTGGTGTTGTGGGCCGGCGTCGTCGTCGTCGTCGTCGCGTTGCTGCGCCGGGGTCGCGACGGGTCGGCGCTGTTGGTCGCCTGGTCGCCGCTCGTGGTGCTCGAAGGCTCGATCGAGGCCCACCTCGACGGGCTGGCCGTGCCCCTGCTGGCCGGCGTCGTCGGCGCGTTCGGGGGCGGGGCCGTCGCCGGCGCCGTCGTCGTCGGCGTCGCCCTCGGGCTGCTGCTGCACGTCAAGCCCGTCGCGGTGTTGTTGTTCGTCGTGGTCGGCCGTCGCGCCCGCGTCGTCGCGGCCGTGGTCGCCGTCGTCATCGCCGTGCCCCATGGGCTCGCCGGGGTCTGGGTGCCGCCGGGGATGCTGGCCTACGGCGAGCGGTGGCGCGCCCACCCGTTCGGCTTCGCGCTGCTCGAGGCGCCGTTTCGCGAGGGCTTCGCGGCGCAGCACGCCGCTGGCCGGTACACGCACCTGCGGCTGACGACGACGGGAGCGCAGCTGGAGACCGCCGGCGTACCGACAGTCGAGGTCGGCTCCATCGACGACGCCGCCCGCAAGATCCTCGTCGACGCCGGCTTCTGCGCCCGCGTCGCGGCGGCGCTCGGGTTGGTCGTCGTTGTTGCCATCGTCGTTCGCCGCCGTCGTCGCTTCGGTCGCCCGCTCGACGGCCGCTCAGGCCCGGGGACCCCGCTCCCCGCCCGCCCGGGCGCGGGGCCGATGGACGTCGCTGGCGAGTCCGGGGTGCTGCTTGCGGCCTGGCTGCTGCTCAGCCCGACGGTGCATCCGTGGTACGGCCTGTGGCTGGTGGTGCCGGCGGCGTTGACGTCGTCACGCGCCCTCCAGCGCGGGCTGTGGGTGGGGGCTGCCCTGCTGCCGCTGCTCCACCAGAGCGACCTGGCGCTGCGCGAGACCGGCGTCTGGCGCGAGGAT
>JBKJNL010000853.1:0-2644 GCA_046593615.1 Myxococcota bacterium
CGCGATCGGCACTGCGGGCCTCACCGACTTCACGGCCATCGCCCCGACCCGCCGCACCATCGCGGCCGGCGCGACGACGACCATCGTCACGGTGGCCACCACCGACGATGCCGTCGACGAAGGCACCGAGTCGTTCACGCTGTCGCTCACGGCATTCGCCAACGCCACCGGCGGCATCACCACCGCCACCGGCGCCATCGCCGACAACGACGCCACGCCCGTCTTGTCGGTCGCCGACGCCTCGATCACCGAAGGCGGCGCGGCCTCGTTCGTCGTCAGCCTCAACGCCGCCAGCGCCCTCGACGTGTCCTTCGACGTCGTCACCACTGTCGGCACTGCGTCCGCATCCGACTTCACGGCGCTCACCCAGCGTCGCACGATCCCCGCGGGCACGACGTCGATCACGGTGGCGGTCGCCACCACGGCGGACGCCCTCGACGAAAACGACGAAACCTTTGGCCTGGCTCTGAGCGCCATCGACAACGCCGTGGTCGGCCGCGCCGCCGGCACCGGCACCGTCGTCGACGACGACGCCGAGCCCACCCTCTCCGTCGCCAGCGGCGGCGCCGTCGCCGAAGGAACGGCCGCGGTCTTTGCCGTGGCCTTGAGCAGCGCCAGCGGCGTCGACGTCAGCTTCGACGTCAGCACCGTTGTCGGCACCGCCGTCGCCGCTGACTTCGCCGGCATCGCCGCCAGCCGCCGCACCATCCCCGCCGGCGCGTTGTCGACGACGGTCAGCGTGGCCACCATCGATGACGCCCTGCACGAGAACAACGAGAGCTTCTCGCTCACGCTCTCGGCCATCAGCCGGGCCACCGCCGGCACGACGACGGCGACGACGACCATCAACGACAACGACGCCCTGCCGATCGTGTCCATCGCCGACGCCGCGGTCACCGAGGGCGGCGCCCTCTCTTTCACCGTCAGCTTGAGCGCCGTCAGCGCCGTCGACGTCACCGCCGAGGCCACCACCGCCGCGATCACCGCCGCGGCCGGTGACTTCACGGCGCTCAACCGCGCCGTGGTCACGATCCCGGCGGGTGCCTCGTCGACCACGGTCAGCGTGGCGACCACAGCCGACGCCATCGACGAAGACGACGAGACCCTGCGCGTGTCGCTGTCGGCCTTTGTGGGCGGCGTCGCCGGCACCAGCGCGGCCATCGGCACCATCGTCGACGACGACGCAGCCCCGGTCCTCTCGATCGCCGGCGTGTCCGTCACCGAAGGTGCCTCGGCCGGCTTCGTCGTGACCTTGAGCGCGCCCAGCGCCCGCGATGTCTCCTTTGACTTCGACGCCACGGCGGGCACCGCGAGCAGCTCCGACTTCACCGCGGTTGCCGCGCGCCGCACCATCTTTGCCGGCGCCACGTCCACCACCGTCTCGGTGGCCACCACCGACGACGGCCTCGACGAAGCCAACGAGACCTTCACGGCCACCATCGCGGGCATCCTGAACGCCACCGCGGGCACGAGCGCTGCCACCGGCACCATCGTCGACAACGACGCGGCGCCGACGGTGTCGATCAGCGGCGCCAGCGCCACCGAAGGCGGCAACGCCGGCTTCATCGTCACGCTCAGCCAACCCAGCGCCTTGCCCGTGTCATTCGCCGTCAACACGGCGACGGGCACGGCGGCGGCCGGCGACTTCACCGCCATCGTCGCCGGCAGCGGGAGCATCGCCGCCGGTCAGACCTCGACCACCGTCGTCGTCAGCACCACGGCC
Source organism: Myxococcota bacterium (assembly GCA_046593615.1). Taxonomy (GTDB): domain Bacteria; phylum Myxococcota; class UBA727; order UBA727; family VGSZ01; genus VGSZ01. Next base: position 1,724 of record JBKJNL010000853.1, read on the forward strand.
GACGCCCTCGACGAAGCCGACGAGACCTTTGCCGTGAGCCTGTCGGCTCCCGTCAACGCCAGCCTCGGCACCGCCACGGCCACCGGGATCATCGTCGACGACGACGCCGCACCGGTCTTGTCGGTGGCCAACGCTACGGTGGTTGAAGGTGGCGTCGCCAGCTTCGCCGTCACGCTCAGCGCGGCCAGCGGTCAGACCGTCAGCTTCGTGCCGACGACGACCAACGGCACCGCCAACGGCACCGACTTCACCGCCGTGGCCAACACGCCGATCACGATCGCCGCCGGCGCCACGACGGCGACGGTGTCGGTGACGACGCTGCAAGACGCCATCAACGAAGCCACCGAGACCTTTACGCTGTCGCTGTCGGCCCTCACGAACGCGGCGGCCGGCACCACGACCGCCACAGGCACCATCACCGACAACGACGCGCAGCCGACGATCTCCGTCGCCAACGCCACGGTCGCCGAAGGCGGCGCCGCGACGTTCACGGTGACCCTGAGCGCGGCCAGCGCCGTCGACGTCTCGTTCGATGTCGACACCACCGTCGGCAGCGCCAACAGCGGCGACTTCACCGGCCTGGCCGACGTGCGCCGCACCATCGCGGCTGGCCAGACGACGACCACCATCGCCGTGACCACCACCGACGACGCCATCGACGAGCTCGACGAGAGCTTCACGCTCGCGCTCTCGGCCATCACCAACGCCACCGCCGGCGCGGTCACCGCGACGGGCACGATCACCGACAACGACGCCGCCCCGACGGTGTCGATCAGCGGCGCCAGCGCCATCGAGGGCGGCAGCGCCGGCTTCGTCGTCACGCTGAGCCAGCCCAGCGCCTTGACCGTGTCATTCGCCGTCAACACGGCGACGGGCACGGCGGCGGCCGGCGACTTCACGGCCGTCGTCGCCGGCAGCGGC
>JBKJNL010000057.1:0-3797 GCA_046593615.1 Myxococcota bacterium
ATCCCGTGACCGGATGATTTTGCCGACTGCGTCGGCTGCATCATCCGGTCACGGAATGTTCTTTGCCCTCGCGGGCGCCCTTGTTCCGCTGCGCTTCGCTCGCGATGAAGTCAGCAAAATCAATATGATCTGGGAAGATCCAGCTGCGTTTCATGAAACAGCGTCCGACGGGGCGCTGTTCTTTTTGATGGGTACTGAATCCTGGCCGAAAGACGGATTCACTCGCACGAAACCGCGTCGTCGAAGCGGGCCACGTCGTCGTCGTCGGCGCTGGCGAACAGCAGGCAGCCGCGCCCGGTGCAAAGCCCATCGGCCTCGCACGGCAGCGCGCACGAGCACTCTTCGGCGACGCCGTCGACGACGACGACCGCGACCTCGGCGCGGCTGACAAAGGCCTGCTCGTCGACGACGCGCACCGAGACGGCCACGGTGCCCGGTGCGCTCCAGACATGCGCGAACACGGGATCGGCGACCACGGCCTCGGGCGAGCCGTCGCCGAACGAGAAGGTGAACTCGAGCGCGTCGCCGTCTTCGTCGTCGCTGCCGGCGGCGTCGACAACGGCGGCGTCTCCGGCCACGACGATCTGCGGCGCCACCAGGCGGGCCGTCGGAAAGTGGTTGTCGTCGAGCGGCGCCGGCTCGGGCGCGCATCCCAGCAACACCGCCAACGACAGGGTGACGGCGACGGCGACGGCGACGTTGCGCTGGTTCACGGACAAGGTTCGCCCGGGTCCACTTCGTCGACGTTGCCGAGGCCGGTGATGGTGAACGCGCCGGCGGTGCGGTTGACGACGGCGACGTCGACGGAGGCGCCCGCGGCGAGGGTCGCGCAGAAGTTTCGTTCGACGCCGTCGATGGCGACCCGGGCCCGCACCAGCACCGGACCGCGCGCCAGACAGTCCTGCGACATGGCAAAGGTGACGAAGCCCTGGCAGTCGGTGGAGCACGAGACCGGCGCCTCGTAGGGGTAGCAGGCAAAGGCGCCGCCTTCGCAGTCGACGAACGCGCAACAGGTGTGGTTGGTCGAGCTGCTGACGCTGGCGACGGTGGCGAGGCAGTCGCCGTCGGCGGGAATCGACGCGGTCAGCACGAAGTCGCCGTCGTCGCCGGCGCCGGCGTGGACGATTTCTTCGTCGACGATCCACGGCGCGTCGCCCTGTCGCGGCTGCTCGGTGCGTCCCGAGCGCCAGCGCGCGCTGCCCTGCGCCCCGAGGTTGCACGGCGCGCAGTCGTCGCCGACGCCGCAGGCGATGTTGCCGGGCTTCTGGCACGTCGGACCGGGGGGCGTCCGCACGACGTAGGCGATGTCGACGTTGGCCGGCGAGACCGGCGCCTTGCACTCGCAGGCCGAGAGCCCGAGGCCGTCGTCGTCGGGGCCGGCCGAAAAGATCAGCGCGCCGTCTTCGATGTCGGCGATGCCTGTCGACGTCACCGACAGCGTGCGCGAGGCCGCGCCGGCGCGCACCGTGATGGTGGCGCTCGCGGGCCCGGCGACGGTCGGAGAGAACCGCACGGTCAACGTCGCCGAGCCATCCGCGGCGATGGTGGCGCCGACCGCCGGCGTGACGACGACAAAAGCGGCGTTGCTCGAGGTGACGGCGCTGAGCGTGAGCGGGGCCGCGCCGGTGTTGACGATCTGCGCGTCGGCGCTCGCGCTGCCACCGACGGGCGCCGCGGGCACCGCCAGCGACGTCGGCGCGATGACGAAGCCGGCTTCGACTTCACCTTCGCCATCGCCTTCGACGCCTTCGCCTTCGCCTTCGCCTTCGCCGGCGACGTCTTCGCCTTCTCCTTCAGCGACGTCTTCGCCTTCGCCTTCGACGGGCAGACCGACCTGGCACCGGCCGTCGCGACAGAAGCCGCCTTCGCTCGTCGACAACGGCGGGCAGTCGCTGTTCTGCAAGCACTCCGCCGTCGGCGGGGGCAGGGTGACTTCAGAGGCGCAGTCGCAGCCCGACGTCGACAACCCCATCCCGATCAGGGGAGCGAAGAGCGCGGTGACGACGACGGCAGCGCGCATCGACGCTCAGCGACCCCGGAGCGGGAGATCCGAGCGGCGGCGGCGGCGGAGCAGGGGCAGAGCGAGCAAGCCGAGGGCGACGACGACGACGGCGCCGCTGTTGGACTGCGTGCTGCTGCAACCACCCCGTTGCGCATCGGCGGCCTCGCGCTCGTCCTTCAGGCGGATGCGCTCGATGCGCACGTCGACGGCGAAGGGCTTGCTGACGTTGCCCGCGAGGTCCATGGCCCGCACGGTGAGGCGCGTCGCCTGGTCGTCGAGGGTGTCGAGGTCGATGTGGTCGACGTCGCCATAGGCGCCGGGGGCGGCGTCGCCGAGCTGCCACGCGTACTGCAGGCCGTCGGCGCGGGTCACGTCGTCGCTGCCGCGGGCGACGATGCGGCCGCCGTCTTTGCCTGACGTGCGCACGAGCTCAACGGTGGGCGGGTTCGGGTCGACCCAGATGGTGACGGGGTCGCCAGCGTCTTCGAGGGAATTCGGGTGGCCGATCTGCCGCGAGCGAACCACGATGCTGTGCTCGCCGGCGAGGCTCAGCTTGGGGTCGCGCACGGTGATGACGCCGTTGTTGGCGAGCATCGGGCCGCGCCAGATGCCGAAGTCGACGCGGGCAAAGAACTCGCGGTCCCAGCTGCCGTCGGTGCTGTCGACGTCGATGTCGACCTTGCCCGTGGGGATGGTGGCCCGGCCGGGGTTCCGCACGTCTTCGGCTTCGGGCAGGCGCAGGATGCCGGGCTCGTTGGCCACGCGAATCGTCGTCGGCGACACCGTCTGCGGCTGCGGCGGCGTGTCGGTCATCGACAGATAGACGTTCAAGAATTCGCGGTTCGCCGTGGGCAGGGTCTCGATGCCCTGGAAGTCGATGAAGATCGGCACACCGAGCGCCTCCGACAGCGCCGTGCCGATGTCGTATTCGAACTGCAGGCCGTCGTCGCCGAGGGCGGCGTCAAAGGCGACGCCGATGAGGCTCTCGAGCACCTCCTGGAAGTCCACGCCGGGCAGCAGCTCGTTGTAGTTCTGCACGAAGTTGTCGATGTTGGGCCCGTCGACGACGGAGATTTGCAGCGTCTCGGTGGCGGGGTCGTTGAACACCGCGAGCTCCATCGAGATGTCGGTCGACACGGCAAAGATGCGGCTGAAGCGCTCGAACATCAGCACGTAGAAGCTGACCTCGACGTCGGGCCACTCGATGATGATGTGGCCTTCGTCGACGGTGCCGGCGCCGTAGCGGATGACCGGCGGCTGCGACGGCGACAGGGCGATGATGGCCGGCGCGTTGGGGTCGGCGAACTGTTTGAGCTTGCCCTGCGTCAGCAGGTCGAGCGTCGCCGCGGTGAGCTCGAACTGTCCGCCGGCCAACGTGTGGATGGCGTCGGAGTTGATCTCGATGCACAGCGAGCCGGTGTTGTAGAGCGCGAACATCACCTGGTTCAGCGCCGGCTTCGCGAGGCTGGCACCGAGGTGGTAGCCGGCGCCGTTGAAGCTGCCGCTCAGCGGGTCGCCCTCGGCGGCTTCGAATTCGCCGGCCACGCCGTTGCCGAACAGCTCGGCGAACTCGGCGCCCTGGATGGGCCGCACGCAGGGGTGGGGCACGCCGGCGAGGTCTTCGTCTTCGAGCGGAGGTGCGGCCTCGAAGCCGGTCTTCAGGATGAGGTCCATGCCGAGGTTGCCGCCGGGCGGCGTGTTGACGTCAAAGGCGTTGCCGGTGGGTTTGACCTCGTAGCCGAGGCCGAGGGCGCTCTCGGGCAGGATGCCGGCGGCGGCGGTGGCGAGGTCGAAG
>JBKJNL010000962.1:0-3156 GCA_046593615.1 Myxococcota bacterium
CTCCGAACGACACGCGCAGCTCACCAACGAAGGCCGCGACGTGCTCCTCGAAGATCTCAAGAGCCGCAACGGGACCTACGCGCGGGTCCGGCAGCCCGTGAAGCTCATGCACGGCGATCTGCTGCTGCTCGGTGATCAGGTGTTGCGAGTCGAGCTTCCGCAGCGTTGAGCTCCGCCGGCGTCGAGGCGACGACGGACGCACGCGGCGTTCGTCTTTGTTCGCTGTGTCGACGTCCGCGACCGGCCAGGCGGTGGCGGCGGCGGGCCCGGCACGGCAGGCTCGGGCATGCACCGTTCCACCGTCTTTGCCGCATTCGTCGTCGCCTGCCTGCATGTCGACCCCGCCGGCGCCTGCAGCTTCGAAGAGGGCTTCGTCGCGACCATTCCCGTCGACGGCGCCGTCGCCCCGCTCAATCCCTTGATCCTCGTGCGCACCGGCGAGGTCAGCGATCCGCGGCTGTTCGACAGCGACGGCGTCGAGGTGCCGACGGCGGCGAGCCCGTTCAACGCCAACTTCGCCAGCGGCGTGCGGCTCATCCCGCGCGCGCCCCTCGACGTCGACGCCAGCTACACCCTGGGCGCCGACGGGCTGTCGACGCCGCTGGCCACGTTCTCCACCGGCGCCGCCGACGACGAAGCACCGACCATCCTCGAGGTCACGGTCGTCGAGGTCACCGGGCCCCCTTCGGAGGTCGACGCCGTCTGCAGCAACAACGGCTTCGCCACCTTGCAGATCGACAGCGACGAGCCCCTCGCCGTCGTCGACGTCACCGACGGCAACGGCCGCATCTTTGACCTCCTCGACGACGACGGTGCGGTGACGGTGTCGGGCATCGGCCCGACTAAGATCGGCATCGTCGGCCTCGACGCCGCGGGCAACTCGTCGGCGCCGGTCAACGTCGCGGTCGACTTCGGCCAGCCGCCACCGTCGTTGCCGAGCTGCGGCTGCCCCGTCGGCGGCAACGACGTCGTGGTCGGCGCGCTGTGGCCCATCGGGCTGCTCGGCTTCGCGCGCCTGCGCCGTCGTCGTTGAGCGCGGCGTTCACGGCGACGTTGACCGCGTCGTTGCGAGCAACGTCGTCGGCACTTTTCCGTGTGCCCGCCGTGTGAAGCGGGTGTGCGAAGAGCCGCACACGCCATCGCCCCCTCCGACGCCCACCGCGAATTCGACGTCGTCACCGACGGATTCGCCGGGGGCAGCACATGCCTTGCACAGGGCCGCGGGCCGAACCAGCAGACGCCTGCGGCGTACTCGTCGTGACAGGCGCGGGGCTTTCGGGGTCGCGGTGCGGCTGCTACGGAAATGGTCGGGGTCGAGGTCGTCGTGTCGTCGAGAATGAAAGACATCCTCTGGATCCCCATCAACGCGCTGCAGTTCGTCTGGATGTGCGCGTTCACCGCCGTGCTCTTCCCGCCGGTGATGTTGACCTTCCTGTTCACGGGCAACGCCGAGACGGCGTGGAGCGCGGGCCGGGCCTTCTGGATCCCGGTCAATTTGTTCTTCGGCTTCGGCAAGCTCGTCGTCGAAGACGCCCACAACCTGCCCAAAGCCGGCGTGCCCTGCGTGGTCATGATGAACCACCAGTCGATGATCGACATCGCCGTGGCCTGGCTGCTGTTGCCCACCGGTCCCAAGTTCGTGGCAAAGGCCGAGCTGCTCTACGTGCCGCTCGTCGGCTTGTTCATGAAGTCGGTCGGCATGATCGCCATCGATCGCAAGAACCGCCACGCCGCCATCGCCGCGCTGCGCAAGGCCCATGACTTCATCCAGGAAGGCCACATCCTGACCTGCTTTCCCGAAGGCACCCGCACCAAGGACGGCCTCATCGGCCCGTTCAAGAAGGGCGTCTTCGTCGTCGCCCAACGCACCCAGGCTCCCATCGTGCCCATCGCCGTCGACAACTGCGCGACGCTGGTGCCCGTCAAGGGTTGGCGGCCGCGGCCGGCAACGATGCGCGCCAAGGTCGGCAAACCCATCGACGCCAAGGGCCTCACCCGCGACGAGCTCATGAAGCGCGTCCGCGACGAGCTGATCGACCTGCACCTCTCGATGGGCGGCAAAGGCGGCGACAAGGCCAACGCCATCGCCGTCGACGAAGAAACCGCCGCCCGCCGACAGGCCGTCGTCGCCGCCTGAAACGCGCGTGCACGGCTCCGACGCCGGAGGATCCACCGCGTGAAAGTGCCGCGGACCCATGGCAAAGTCGCGCCATGCGCCACCCCCTCTCTTCAATTTCTGTCGTCGTCGTCGTCGCTGGTCTTGGCAGCGGGTGCTCCGAGCTGTTGACGCCCGAAAAGGTGCGCGAGCACCTCGAGAACCCCACCGCCGTCGTCAACGACGACACCATGGGCAAGACCGCTCGCGACTACTTCGCCGCCCAGCGCGTGTCGCAGGCCCAGGACCTGGCTTTCTTCTTCAAGACCGACGGCTCCTCCACCTCGAACGCATCAGGAGCCTGGCTCGCCGGTGCCAACGCCCTCGACGGCGCCGCGCGCCGCACCCTGAGCTTCGGCATCGGTGACGACGTTGGCGACGTCTTTTGCGCCGGCGGGCTCGCGGCTTCGCTGCTGGCGTTTGACTCGTGCGAGCAGGGCGATGACTGCGAAGCCGAGGTCACCGTCGACTCCTGCATCCTGCGCGTCGGCGACGACGGCGACGAAAACGCCAAGGGCAAGATCGTCTTCAAGCTGAAGAACAGCGTCGACGGCGATGTCGAACGCGCCGAGCTGCGCCTGACCTTCGAAGACTTCGAGGTCAGCAACGGCGACGGCACCATCGACTTCTTTGACGGCCTGCTGGCCGTCGAGACCAGCGAGCACACCGAGCGCGATGAGGGCGCCGCCGACCGCGTCGAGGTCGTTCTGGCCGCCGACTTGACGCAGCAGACCCGCCGCGTCGAGCGCTTTCCGATCTTCGACGACGGCAAGATCACATCGACGCGGGCCACCGCCGGCGCACGCTTCACCGCGAGCGAGAGCGACGACGAGGCCAGCGTGCGGGTCGAGCTGCTGGCCTTTGTCGACAACGACGACAACTCCCGCGACGAGAGCGTCAGCCTGACCTTTGGGGCGTCGGCCCGCGCCATCTCGGAAGACCAGGCGCTCGCCGAGGCCACCCTCGACGTCTCGGGCAGCAATGGCACGTTCTCGTGCACC
>JBKJNL010000189.1:0-6856 GCA_046593615.1 Myxococcota bacterium
CCGACGGCCTGTGCGGCAACACCGCGCCCCCGGTCTGCGACTTCGGCTGCAGCGAAGCTCTCGGCGGCTGCCGGCAGTGCAACGTCGGCGTCGACTGCGACGACTTCGAAGATTGCACCACCGATCGCTGCAGCGCGGCGGGCGTCTGCAGCAACATCTTCCGGTCGGGCTGCGTCCCGCTGTGAGCGATGTGAGGCTCAGCCGTCGCCGAGCACCGCGCGGCGGTGGCCGCTCCAGGCGCCGAGGAAGCAGAGGCCGCCGCCGACGACCAGGCCAAAGACGCCCTTGATGATCGGCAGGTCCGTTCCCGGCAGCGTCGGCAGCAGCCACGGGCCGACGAGGGCCAGCAGCGCGGCCACGCCGAGCCCCACGGGCAGCGGTCCCGGCAGCGCCAGACCCGGCGGTGCGTCGACGACGACGACGCCACGCTTGTGCTCGTGAAAGGCCTTTGCATGGGCGCCGAGGGCGAGCAGCAGGTAGCCCGCCGCCGTGCCGGCCACCGTCCGGGCCAGGGCCCCCGGTGCGACCTGCGCGACGTCGCTGAAGCCGACGACGCCGACGACGACGCCCACGCAGGCGGCGATGACGGCCGGCGGCAAGGCGCCTTCGACGACGAGCCAGCGGAGCCGCGTGCGGGTCACGGGACGGGCCGCGTGCGGCGCCCGCACCAGCAGCCGCGCGGCGATGACCGACAGCGGCGCCGACAGCCACAGGGCCATGTGGCGCGCGGGTGACGCCAGGTCGAGGGTCGTGCCGCTGGGGTTCGCGACCTCGACAACGGTGAAGAGCAGGGCCGGCACGACCCCGGCGACGACAGCGACGACGGTGGGCAACACAGCGCGCCGCCACACGCCCCAGGGCGGGCCGCCGGCCTCGACGCGCACGAGACCCTGGCGCAGCGCCGTCACCGCTGTCGCCGACGACACACCCGCGCCCATGGCCAGGCCGAGCAGCGCCGTGCACAGCAGCAGCTCGTGGTTCGACAGCGTCGTCGGCGCGCGCACCGCCCAGGTGGTAATGCCCAGCGCCAGCGCGACCCAGGCGGCGGCGACCCCCACTAACGAACCGGGATGTCGAAGCGGCCGAAGTTCAAGGCCTCGTCGTAGACCTCGCACGAGGCGGCGCTGGCGTTGTCGGCGCCGACGAGCTCGACGTCGAACTGCTCGATGGTGCCGTCGAGAATTCCGTCTTGCGGATCGAGGGGCATCCACTCCGACAGGCCGACGGCGCAACGCACGCTGATGAGCGGCAGCGCGCCCTCGACCTTCATCTTGACGCGCACCCCGCCGCGGGTGCGGGCCGCCGTCGTCTCCGAAGCGCGAGGCGTCACGTGGCTGACGACGAAGGGCGCCGACACGCGGCCGTCGGCGAGCGCGCGCGCCGTGCCGTTGGTGATGCTGTCGTCGACGTCGGCTTTGACGCGGTAGTCGCCGTCTTTCAGGCGGCTGGCCTCGAACGAGACAAACGGCGCCTCCGACCAGTCCTGCACCAGCGACCACGACGACACCGTGCCGTCGCGGCCGGCCTCGCCGAGCCAGAAGCGGTAGCGCAGCGCGTCTTTGTCGGCATCTTCGACCCAGGCGTAGACGGTGCGGTAGCCGACGTCGAACGACTGCTTGCCGTAGGGCCGCTCGTCGAGGGTCGGGTTCATGGTGCCGCGCCGATCGAGGAACTTGGCGAACGGCTTGTCGTTGAAGGTCACCGAGCGCGTCTCGGGCGGATCGCGTGGCGTGGCCACGACCTTCCAGCCGGGCGCGAGCACGTCGACGTTGACGATCTCGGGCGCGCTGTTGTCGACGAGGTAGGCGAGTTGCAACGCGGTGACCTCGGCGCCGGGCGCCAGCTCGACCCGCAGCTGCGCGTAGGGCGCCGGGGGCGCCTGCAGCTGCACGCCGTTCGCCGACGTCGCCTGCGCCGGCGACCACGCCGACCACGTCTCGTCGGGCTCCTTGGTGTTGCCGGTGCGCAGCGACACGCGGGCGGTGCCTTTGGTGACGCGCACGCGGGCCAGGCCGTAGCGGGCCCGCGCATCGGCATCGAGCGACGGCGAGAGATAGGCGGCCTTTGCCGCTGAGCCCTTGCCAAAGAACACCACGGCGCCGGCGTGGCTGGTGCCGGCGATGACGCCGCCGCTCTCGACCAGCAGCGAGGTGACCTCGTCGTTGCCGCTGCGCCGGGCCCAGACACCCGGGCGCGAAGAGGCCGCGCCTTTTCCGATGACGTCGTCGACGTTGACGATGCGGCCCTGGGGGCCGGTGCCGGCCAGCAGCCGGTTGCCGTCGATGGCGAGGGCGTAGGGCCCGTGCTCTTTCGACGAGAAGATCACGCGCGCCGAGCCGTCGACGCCCAGGCGCCAGACCTCGCCGCCCTTGACCTTGCGGGCCTTGGCCGCGGCCTTTTTGCCAGGCGCTTTGTCGTCGTCGCCGGAGTCGTCCTTGACCTTGGTCGTCGCCTGCTTCGACAGCTTGCCGTCGCCGTCGACGAACGCCGCGAACACGGTGCCGTCTTTGGCAATGGCGATGGCGGTGACCTCGCCGGGGGTGGCGTCGAGCAACGCGCGCACGCGGTTGGCTGTGGGGGCCGCCGGGTCGATCTCGTAGACGACGCCTTCGTCGGCGCTGCCGCAGACCAGCTTGAGCTTGCCGCCGATGCGGGCCGCGGCCACCGAGCGCAGCTGCTCTTTGGTGTTGGCCACGACCTCGAATTCCTTGGCGCCCGGCACGAGCTTCAAGACGACGCCGCCTTCGTCGCCGCCACCGACGGCGTAGACGACGTCGTCAAAGACCGCGCCGGCCAGCAGCAGCTTCACGTCCTTGGCGACGATGGTCGTGCGCTTCTTTGTGGCCAGCTCGATGACCTCGGCGCCGCCGTCGGGGGCTGTGAGAGCGACGATCTTGTCTTTGCCCACCGGCAACAGCGCGGTGATGAGCGGCTTGTCGGAGAACAAGACCTCGTCGGTCTTGCCCGCGCCCGACGACGCGCCCGTGACGCGCATGACGCGCCCGGGGCCGCCGGTGGCGAAGTAGAGCTGCCCATCACCGCCGCGGGCCAGGGCCAGCACCGCGCCGGCGAGGCCTTCGGCGATGGGGCGGGCCTCGGGGCCGGCGCGCACGACGCCGTCACCGCTGAGTGAGGCGCCCTCGAGCTCCCCTTCGAGCAGCGCCGCCGCGCCTTCGACGCTGTGCACCCGGGCCTGGCTGGCGTGCGCGGGCAACGCCAGCAGCGTCGCCGAAACCGACAAAATGGCGACGACAGACAACGAGCTCCTCAAGGGTCCTCCGGGCGATCTCAACGAGACAAAACGAAACGGGAAAAATGCAGGTGGTGGGACGCTGACGACGACGACAACGACGAGAACCATGCCGAAGTCGGCGTCTCGGCCGGCGTCTCAGTCGGAGACCGGCGGGGGGACGGTGATGCGCGCCGTGGCCTCGCCGCTGATGACGCCGGCGCCGACGGTGCGCGCCAGGCGCGTGGCCCGGACATCGAAGTTGCCGCCGCCGAGCACGCCACCAGCACCGCTCGTGATCTCGGCCAGCGAGTCGGGCAGGCCGGGCAGGGCGCGTCCTTCGAGGCGCGGGCTCTGCTCGTCGCGCACCAGATACAGACTCAGTGAGCCCGGCGGCGGCAGGCTCTTCACCAGCATCAGCTCGTCGGAAAACGACGTCGGGATCAACTGCAGGCCGCCTTCGCGTTCGATGCGGGCCGCGGCCGCGGCGCCGGCGGCGACGACGGCGTAGCTGCCGGGCACGAGGCCGCGCGGCACCATGAACGGCACGCGCTGCTCGCGCGGCGGGCCTTGCCAGGCTTGCAGGCGCACGGCCATGAGCGCGGGCTTGCCGGCTTCGCCGCCGCTGACGATGGCGGCGGAGACGACGCGGGCGACCTCGACGTCGGCGCGACCTTTCACGGAGACGGCGACGGATTCGATCTGCACGTCTTTGAAGTCGCTCTCGGTCATGGCCGAGAGCGCGCCCAGCACCGCAAAGGCCGCGGGCAGCGACGGGTCGGCGTTCTTGTCGGAGACGCGGGCCGGCAGCACCAGGCGATCACCCGTCGACAGCACTGCGTCGACCACGACGTCGTAGGTGCCGCCAGCGTCGACGGCCACGCGGTTCTGCAGGGCGTTGGCGACGGCGATGGCCGTGAACAGCGGGGTGTCGGTGGGGTGGCGGATGACGGTGAAGTGGTCCGTCGTCTGCGCGTCGCTGCCCTTGCGTGGGCTCGGCAGATCGAAGTTGAGCACCACCGGAACGGTGCGCGGCAGGTCGCCCATGGTGCCGGCGATGGCATGCAGGCGGTCGTCGGTGAGGCGGCCCACCGGCGCCGTCGCCTGGCCCATCTTCCACGAGCCGGCGTCGCTGGCGACGGTGACGACGATCTCGGCGTTGCTCACCGGCATCTCGCTCTTGCCGATGCCGAGGAACGGATGGCCAAACGCCAGGAACCGATCGCCCTTCACCCAGGTGACGGTGCCGACGCCCGACATGCTGAGGTCGCCGTCGACGAGCAGGCCGGCGATGGGGCCGCTGGCGTAGAAGCGCGTGGGCTTGTGGGCCTGGCCGTCGGCGCCGGTCGCTGACGTTCCGCCGGCGGCGATCATCTGGCCGTAGCCGCGCTTCGCGAGCTCGGGGGCAAAGGCCTCTTGCACGCGCGGCGAGAGGCCGCTGGTGACGATGGGCGTGGCGACGGCTTCGGCCTGGCCCCATGGCGTGTCGGCCATGACGCGACCCTTGCCGGTCGTCGTCGTCGTCGGCACCGCCGCGCCGGTGAGCATGCGCTCGATGGGCGTGATGCCGGCGATGGGATCCTTGGTGAACTGGCCGAAGCGGTAGCCGATGGCGCCGACCAGTTTGCCGTCGATGTACGCCGGGCTGCCGGACATGCCCGAGATGACGCCAGTCCGCTCGATGAGCGCGCCGGACAAGCGGGCGATGATCAGGTCTTCGCCGGGGCCGAGGTAGCCGCGCATGACACCGAGCACTTCGAACTGCAGCTCTTCGGGGCCCTTGGCCGACGAAAACACCGTCCACGACTTGCCCTTCATGCCCGCCCGGATGTCCTTCAGCGGGAAGATCGGCGGGTCTTCGACGTCGACGGCGGCGGCGATGGTCGGATCGCGGGCCAGCGCCACGCGCGTCGCTGCGGCCGGAACAACGCTCGAAGCCGCGGTCGGCGAGGTGCAGGCAACGATGGTCGAAACGGTGCTCGAGACGGCGCTCGGGGCGGTGTTCGACACAGCCAGCACGACGACGGTGAGGAGGTGGGCGAGCAAAAGGCCTCCGACGACAATGAAGGGGGCAACCTAACAGCATGTGCCGCGACGTCTGCAAGACCGGCGGCCGACGACCCGGCACGCAGAACCCTCACCCTCGACCGTCTCAAACAGAGTTGGAGCGGGTCGGAAACATCAGGCGCGCTGCGCGCCGCCCTGTCGCTTCGGCCCCCAGCGGGCCTCCGACTGGCGCGCTGCGCGCGACCCTCATCAAGGAAGGATCTTGACGCCGTGGCCGCGGAGCTTGGCGCCCTCCCCCTTTTTAGCTCTTCCGCAGTTCCCGCATGACCGGAGCGACGACGTCAAAGCCGCCCCGACGAGGGTTGGGGCTTGATGATCGCGCTGTGGGCTGCGTCTTCCGGCTGGCGCAGCGGAGCGCTGCGGAGCGCTGCGCTCCGCTTGTCAGGCGTAGGCGGGCGACGCCACGCGACGCGTGAGCGCGGCAGCTGCGAGGCCACCGACGATCGCGCCGTACATCAGGTGCAGCATCACTTCGGCCGCGACTCCCATCACGCCGAGATTGGCCATGAAGAAGCCCGGCGCCGCCATCTGCTCAGGAATCATCGGGTGCATCAGCGGCACCATGCCCATGAACAGCCCGGCGATGACGACGTGACCCAGCGAGACGATCAGCCCCGCGCCGATGCTGGTCCGGTGCAGGACGCGCTCGAACAAGAAGCCGTAGACGAGGGCGATGAGGCCGCTGAGCATCAGATGCATCACCAGTCCGATGGTCCACGTGACCGGGCCCGGCGAAAGACCAGGCAGGGTTCCGAGCATCATCTCGAGGTTGACCGGCATTCCCATGGCGCGGGCGATGCCCATCACCACCGACATCGCAGCACCGCCGGTCACACCCGCAAGAAAAAGTTTTCCGTTGTTCATGGTCGCTTCCTTGGACCCAAAGGTCCGTGTTGAAGATCATCGAGTGGGACCGGCGTTGCACGAGCCCGCAAGAGGCGCCCGTCAGCACCCGGCGAGCTCGCTCGTCGTCGCAGAACGAAGGTGCACTGCGCGGACCATCCGCACCCAGACCGCACCCAGACCGCACCCAGACCGCACCGACGACCGTCCCGGCGAGTGCGTGTCCGAGCCACCGAGGGCAGTCCGGTCCGCTCAGGCTGAAAAGCGCAAGTCGCTCGACGACGACACCGGCCGCCTCACGAACCAGAACGCCAGCACGCGCTCACCGTCGGGTCGACCTCCGGCCCGTCCCCGTCTCGCAGACGAGGTGCGGATCGCGGCCCGCCTTGTGGTGGCGCATCCGCCGACCGCGCGTGGATGCCCCACTCGGCTTCACGCACGGCGACTGGCGAAGCTGCTGACCGCTCACTGGACACGTCGAGTCGCACGGCTGGTAATCGATGCTGCACTTCGACAGCACGCCCGTCGCTAGCCTCGACAGCGAGCACCGACATCGCGATCGGCGCCCAGCGCGGCAGCGGCAAGGCCCTCCGACGGCCATCAATCCCGCCCCGCTCAAGAGCTGCGGCGTCGTTGCCGCGGTGGTCGCGCGGCGGCTCCAGGGCTGCTCGTCACGTCCGATCGAAGCCGGGCGCATAGAGGTCGAGGAAGCGCGCC
>JBKJNL010000191.1:0-8023 GCA_046593615.1 Myxococcota bacterium
GTCGTGGAAGCCGGGGCGCGCCAACGGAAAGTCGACCAGGGCCCGCGCCGCCCCTTCAAACAGCGAGCGGATGACGACGGCGCCGGCGCGCTTGCGGGCCCGGTGGCGGGCTTGCTGAAAGGCGGTGGGGACGAGCGACATGCGCCATGCAACCGCTGGCAAGGCGATGTTGCAACGGCGCAGTCGGCAAACGCGTCGCCGTCTCCGTCGTCGCCGATCCTCGGAATGCGCCCACGCCGCGCGCTCAGGCCGTGCTCAGGCCGCTCAGGAACTGGCCGCCGCGCGGGCCGGCTGGTGCACCGGAATTGTAAAAGAAAATGTGCTGCCCACGCCAGGCTTGCTGTCGACCAGAATTTTGCCGCCGTGCGCTTCAACGATGCACCGAGCGATGTAGAGGCCGAGGCCGACGCCGCGGCGGTCGCCTTTGCTGGCCTGCCAGAAGCGCTCGAAGATGGCCTCGACCATGTTGGCCGGAATGCCCATGCCGGTGTCGGTGATCGAGAAGCGCAGCTCGTCGCTGATGCGCTCGCAACGGACCACGACGCGGCCACCAGAAGGTGTGAACTTGATGGCGTTGGTGATCAGATTGGCCAGCAACTGGATCATGCGGTCGTGATCGAATTCACCGTGCAGGTCGTCGCCGTGGCTTTCGGCGGTGAGCGCGATGCGGTTCTGCGCAGCGGCGGCCTTGAACAGCTCGACGGCCTCTCTCAACACGACCGCGCCGTCGCCGGGCGATGTCCTGATGGCGAGCTTGCCGCCGTCGATGCTGGCGACGTCGAGCAGGTCACCGAGCAGCCGGCTCATGCGGGCGGCGTAGCGGCGGATGCGCTCGGCGCCTTTGGCGGTCACGGCGGCGGCGTCGCTGCCCTCGGTCTCGGACTCGAGCAGCGCCGAGCTGGTGACGATGCCGCCGAGCAGGTTGCGCAGGTCGTGGCTGACGATGCCGAGGAAGTCGTCGCGGTGGCCCAGCGCCGTGTCCGCGCGGGCGCGCTCGGTCAGCAGGTAGCGGTCGGTCTTGTTGCGCTCGAGTGGCAGCAGGTGCTTCAAGGCCGCGCTGATCTCGTCGCGCTCGTGGCGCAAGACGTCGTCGGCGCTGGCGCGCTCGTCTTTCAGCACCTCGTCTTCGAACTCGCGCTCGCGCACCAGGGTCGCCCGCGCCGCGGTGGGCTGCTTCGACACCGCCAGTTGCTCATCGGCCTTTGTGCGGGCCTCTTCGAGGACGGCGTCGGCGTGCTCGCGGGCCCGCTGGATGACGACGTCAGCTTCGTTTTCGGCGGCGGTCTGCCGCGCGGCCAGCGCCTGATCGGTGCGCTCGCGCTCCACGCGCAGGCTGGCGTCGGTCTGCTGGCGCTCGGGCCGGGTGCGGTTCGAAGTCGACGCCATCGGGGGAGGTAGCAACGATCACCCGGGGTCGCCCGGCGCGCTGCGCAACCCTGTGCCAACCTCGGGCATGGGGAATCACGCCGCCGCTCGCTTCGTCGTCGTCGCTGCCGTCGTCGCTGCCATCGTCGCTGGCGGGTCCGTCGGCTGCGTGCCGGATCCACCGCCCGTCTTCGTGCCGCCCGAGCCGACAGGCTGCACCAGCGACGACAACTGTCCCCTGCGCTCCATCTGCGACAAAGAGGCCGACGACGACGGCATCGTGCCCGCCGATGACGCCCGCGGCGTGTGCGTGCCCATCGAAGGCTGCCGCAACGACGACGACTGCATCGACGGCTACGTCTGCCGAAACGGCCTTGGTTCCAGCGGGCCTGGCACCTGCGAACCGGAGGTGAGCTCTTGCGACCCCGTGAACGACGAGCAGAGCTGCTCCGGCGGGGTCTGTCTGGTTAGCAGCGGTCGCGGCCAGTGCGTCGAGAGCGAGCCGCTGCCCGCGCGCTGCCAGGTGATCCTGCAACGCTCCGTGGCCCTCGACGGCGACCTCGTCGACGTCGGCGTCTACGCGTTCGACGCCGACGGCGGGCTGGTCAGCGCCACCCAACCACCCCCGGTCACGGCGACCTGCGCCTTTGGCCGCTGTGCACAACAGGTCGCGGTGCCCCCGGCTCAAGGCGTGGCCTGCGCGCCGGCCACGCTGCAGGTGCTGGCACCCCTCGCCGGTGGCCAGCGCGTCGTGGTCGTCGACGACGCCGGGCTGCTGCTCGTCGACGTGCCGGTGCGGATCGTGAAAGACGGCGTGGTGAGCGACGGCCTCACCGACGGCAGCGGCGTCGCGGTCTTTGACGTCGCTGCGGTCGACGCCATCTCGATCCTGCCGATCGACCACGAGCAACACACGCTGCTCGCGCCACCGTCCGACCTCATCGTCGTGACGCGCCGCGAGAGCCGCCTCGTCACCGGCGCCGTCGTCACCACCGACTACGGCAACGTCCACACCGTCGGCGACCTCAAGCTGGCGGTGGCTGGCCTGCCCCTTTCGACCGACCTCGGTCGCTTCTCGCTCGACGCGCTGTTCGGGCCGTCGAGCGACGTCGTCGTCGACATCGCCGGCATCACCGAGGGGCCGCAGGTGGCGCCGTTGCCGCGCGGGGTCACCGTCGGCCTCGGCGACACCCTGTTTCGCGGTGACGCCGTCGTGGCCGGCCTGCCGCCAGCGGGAGGCCAGCTGTTTGTGTGGAGCCTCGCGGGCCAGCTGCGGCTCTCAGAGGTCGGGCCGCTTTTCACCGACCGGGGCACGTTCGACCGCGAGCTCGCGCTCGACCTGTTGTCGGGGCCGTCTGGGTCCCAGGCCGATCACGGCGTGGCCACCCGCGCCGCGCCGCCGGCGGTGCCGATCACCGAAGCCGACGACGACGACGACAATGGCTTCGCCGACGCCGCGCCCGCCGTGGCCCTGCCGACGCTTTCTGTCGTCCCCGACACGCTGCTCTTTCTCGACGCGCCGCTGGCGCCGCCCGCGCCGCAGCAGCTGACCCTGGTCGTCGTCGACGTCCCCGGCGCCGGGCTCTTGCCGCTGGGCCTGCAGGAGCGCCGCGCCGCCGACGGCCGCAACGATGCCGCTGGCGACTTCGTCGACCACGCCCCGCCCCACGATGGCCTCGAGGGCTTCGCGGTGAAGACCCTGGTCATCGCCTATGACGCGCGGCCCTGGCGCGACAGCGACCCGCTGCGCGCGCGCTTCGGGCCGGACGAGGCGCCGTCGTCGACGGCCCGCATCGCCGGCGACGCCGTCACCCTGGCCGCGCCGCCCGCCGGCGTCGACGTTGTCCACCTGCGCTTGACCTCGAGCAGCGGCCGCCGCTGGCACCTGTGGAGCGCCAGCGCCGATCTCACCGACGATCCCACCGTCGACCCCAGCGCCGATCTCAGCGTCGACCTCGGCGTCGTCGCGCCCGCGTTCGCCAGTGCCACCAACGTCGCGGGCGACGTCACCGCGGTGCTCGAGAGCATCGTCCTGCGCGACGGCGCGTCGTTGTCGCTGACCGACAACGGCGCCCTTGCCGACGTCGAGGCCGTCACGCGCGTGGCCTGCGTCGAAGGCGCCTGTGGTCCCTGACGATCGCTGAAGCTGGCTGAAGCACGAGAGATGGCTGCGCCGTCCAGGAGCACCGTTCAGGAGCGGGGCGGGCCACCGTTGGCGCCGACCCGGGAGGTCGCCGACACTCGCCCATGGTGTTCCCCCGCTTCCGCGTCTCCGCCCACCGATCGATGGCCGGCGCGCTCCTTCTCGGCGCGCTCGCCGCCTGCCTGCCCGGCGTGCTGCTGGTGGATGCGCCCCCTCCTCCCGTCGACGTCGATCCGTCGCTGTGCCCCGACGCCCAGCGCACCGTGGCCGGCAACTTCACGCTCTCGTCGTCGGACCAGCTGGCGGAGATCACGGGCTGTCGCATCTTTGCCGGCGACCTCGTCATCGACGGCGACCTCGTCGATGTCGTCTTGCCCGACGTCTTGCGCGTGCAGGGCGCCGTGCGGGTCGTGACGCCGACGTTGCGGGCGTTGGAGCTGCCGTCGTTGACCACCGGCACCATCGAGGCCGAGCTGCGAGACGTCCCCGCGGCCGCCTTTGCCGCGCTGGCCCTGCCGGCGCTGCAGACGGGCACGGTCACCGTGCGCCTGCCGCCGTCGTCGACGTCGCTGCAGCTGGGCCTCGGCAACCTGGCCACCGGCGGTGTCACCCTCGAGAACTTTCCCGAGAGCACGCTCACGCTGCCGGCGCTGGTCACCGGCACCGAGCTGCGCTTGATCGGCGGCGCCGTCACCACCATCGACGCCCCGCAGCTGTCGACCCTCGAGCACCTGCAGCTGTCGCGGGTGCCGATGACGACGCTGTCGCTGCCGGCGCTGACCGCGCTGACGGTCGAGGTGGTGATCGAGGCCAACCCGAACCTGACGCGGCTCAACTTCGCGTCGTCGTCGCCCGTGGGCGAGGGGTTCGGCCCGACGCCGGCCGCCAACGTCGACATCCGCGACAACGCCGGCCTGCCGACCTGCGAGGCCGCGCTGCTGTCGCTCGAGATCCAGGGCGCCGCCGTCACCGGCCGGGTCGAGATCGCCGGCAACGCCCCCGACGTCGACCTCGTCCTGGGCCCCGGCGACATCGCGCCCGTGGCCCGCTGCCTGGGCACGGTGATCGTGCGCGGATCGCACGCCCCGCAGGAGATCCAGAACATCGGCGCCGTGCAGCTGTTGACCGGATCGTTCATCACCGAGGACAGCAACGTCGGCCCGACCATCCCGCTGCAGCTGCGCGTCGTCGCCGGCGACGTCGTCGTGGCCGACAATCTCCAGCTCACCAACCTCCAGATGCCCCAGCTGGTGCGCGTCGGCGGCAACCTGCTGATCGGCCGCAACCGCACCCTCGCCGAGCTGCGGCTCGGCCCCGACCTCACCATCGGCGGGGGGCTGTACGTCTTTGAGCAACCGGCGCTGACGTCTTGTCCCACGGCGCCGGCCGCGGGGCGGGCCCTCTTTCGCAACGGCTGCGACGACGAGTTCGCCGACGTCGCGAGCAACCCGGCGCTGGGGCCGATCTTTCCCTGCACCAGCGCCGCCAGCTGCTTCGGCCGCTGCGGCGACGGCGCCGTCAACGACGCCAACGAGCGCTGCGACGACGGCAACAACGAAAGCGGCGACGGCTGCGACCGCTTCTGCACCAGCGCCCCCGACCCCCGCTGCGGCAACGGCGTTCTCGAGGGCGCGGCGACGGGGGCGGAGCAGTGTGAACTCGACGTTGCTGGCTGCACCGACTGCCGCGTCGACGACGGCGTCGCGTGCGACCTGAGCGGCTGCGCCCCTTGCGGCAACGGCACCAGCGGCCGCTGCATGGACGGCCGCGTCGATCCCGCCAGCGAGGTGTGCGACGACGCCAACACCGTCGTCGACGACGGCTGCAGCGACGGCGTCATCGACGACGGCTACCGCTGCCAGGCCGATCCCAACGGGGCGTCGCTCTGCACGCTCATCGATGTCGCCACAGGCGAGGGCGAGGGCGAGGGCGAAGGCGAAGGCGAAGGCGAAGGAGAAGCAACAGGTCCCGCCTGCGAGCCGTCATCGATGCGCGCCGGCGTCATCGGCCTCTGGCACCTCGACGCCGTGGTGGGCGGCGCGGCCTCACCCGAGCCTGGCTCCACCGCCGGCTCGTTCGGCGTGCCGGCGACCTGGCAGACGCAGGCGGGCCAGGGGCTCGCCGGCAGCGGGGCCCTGGCGTCGCCGGGCGGCGGGGTCGTGCCCAGCGCGACCTTCCCGTCGTCGCCGTCGGGCGTGAGCGTGCAGCTGTGGCTGCGCATCCCGGCAGCGGGCGGCGGCACGGTGCTCTCTCTGCAGGGCACCGCCGCCACCGTGCGCGTCGACATCGACGGCGTGGGAGGCGTGACGCTCGTGCCCGGCCCCGCGGGTTCCTTTGCGCTGTCGCCGGGCGCGCTGCACGCGCTCGGGCTGTCGTGCTCGGCCGGCGAATCCAGGCTGTTCGTCGACGGGGTGCTGCGCAGCAGCGCGCCGGAGCCGGCGGCGTGCGCGGGGATGAACACGCTGAGCTTTGGCGTGGCGCCGGGCACCTACGACGAGGTGCGGTTGACCGACGGCGCCGCCGACTTCACCGACGTCGCGGGCTGCGCGCCCCGCTGAGCCAGGATTTCCTCATGCCGAGAGCCCCCGCGCGCGACCTCTCCCGTCCCTCTCCACAGGATGGGGAGAGGGGGGCGGAGAGAGATGACTATTCCGAGAGGGCGACCGCGGCGCCGCCCGCGACGGCGGCGACGGCGCCGACGACGACGGCGACGACGGCGGCTGCGCCGAGGCCGTCGCGCTGGTCGTAGGCGTCTTCGGCTTCGATCGCGTTGAGCTCGCGGCTGTCGCCGGCCTTGTCCTGCTGCTGCGCCAACACGAACAAGACGACGCCGATGCCGGCGACCACGCCGCCGCCGACGAGGCCGGAGACGCCGGCGATGAACAGCGGTGGCGCCGCGGCGGCGATGGCGTCGTTGGCGACGCCGTCGTTCTGCGGCGGCGCGATGTCGAGCACCAACACCTTTGTGCGCGTCGGCGTCGCGGTCGGCGTCGTTGTCGGCGTCGCTGTCTGCGTCGGTGTCATGGCACCGGTGAACGGGGCCACCAGCTCGCGCACGCCGGCGTCGACCTGGCCGCTCAGGGCCGCCAGCGTCTGGTCGCGCAGCGCCACGCGGCCCACCGAGCGCCCCTGCGTCGAGTCGAACAGGCTGAGCGTGAGAATGACGACGTCGCCGCCGTCGCCCTGCAAGACCCCGAGCTGCCCCGACACCACCAGCTGCGCGCCCATCGCGCCGGCGATTTCGGCCAGGCAGGACGTTGCGGTCGCATCGCAGCCGAGGGTCTGCTTGCTGGCCTCGAGCTCGATCTGGCGGCGTACGTCGGCGCTGCTGACGACGTCGAAGCCACGCTCACGGCCGAGCGCATGGGTCACGAGCTCGGTCATCAGCGTCGCGCTGTTCTTGTCGACGACCGCGGCGCGGGCCGCGGGAGCGAGCAGCGCCCCGACCAACAGCGCCGGCAGCAACAGCGCAGGGCGCAACCGCGCAAGGCGCAACAGACGGGCGCTCATGGCGTCTCCCGGACGATGGAGATGTTGGTGCCGGTCGGGTGGCCGACGACGAAGTCGACGTCGCCATCGCCGTCGAGGTCGGCAGCGGCGATGGCCGAGGGAGCCGCGGCCAGGGTGACCTGTGCGCCGCGGAGAAACGCGGCCGCGCCGGTCTGCAGCGTGACCAGCAGAGCGGGTGAGGCACCGACCTGGCCGACGACGACGTCGACGTCGCCGTCGCGGTCGACGTCGACCGCAGCGACGACGGTGGTGTCGCCGCCGCTGGCATCGACCAGACCCGAGCCGCCAAAGCCCCGAAAGGTGTTCTGGTTGTTGTTGAAGCGCACGGCGCCGACCCCGGCGACGTAGATGAGGTCGTCGGCGCCGCTGTCGTCGAGGTCGGCAGCCACCAGCGAGCGCACCGCGCCGATCGGATCCAGGGACTCGCTGGCGCCAAAGGCGCCCCGGCCATCGCCAAACAGCACCAGCACCTGGTTGAAGTCTCCGGAGCCGACGGCGATGTCGAGGTGGCCGTCGGTGTCGAAGTCGGCGACGGCCAGCGTCGACGGGCGCGACAGGCCGGCGAGCGGCGGGTGCTGCACGGCTGCGAACCCCGCGGCACCGCCGATGTTGAGCAAGACCCCCACGTTGGCGTCGACGTCGTTGGCGACCACGGCGTCGACGTCGCCGTCTTCGTTGAAGTCGCCGACGGCAAGGGCGACGGGCGCGCCGCCGGCAGCGATCGGATCGACCGTCGTTGAAAACGCGCCGCCGTCGTTGCGGACGATGATGAGCTGCCCGCTCGGCCCCTCGGTCACCAGCGCGTCGAGATCTCCGTCGACGTCGACGTCGACGAGGGCCAGGGCCGTGAGGCTGCTGCCGAGGTCGAGCGTGCCGTCCAGGGCAAAGACGCCGCCGGTGTTGCGCACGAGGCTGAACGCGCCGCCGACGCCGGCGACGACGATGTCGAGGTCGCCGTCGTCGTCGATGTCGCCGACGGCCACCTCGGCCGGGCCCTCGGGCACC
>JBKJNL010000284.1:0-3348 GCA_046593615.1 Myxococcota bacterium
CTGGGCAGCCAATGTGTCGGTCATGGCCGGGTAGTCGGGGTATAGCGCGGGGTCGAGACGCCAGTCTTCGTCGAGGCGGTAGAGGTCGCCGGAGAAGCGGCCGCCGCGCCAGTCTTCTGACCACAGCGCGCTCGACGGAATGGCGTTGTCGCGCAGAAAGGTGGCCGTCTCGAGCACGTCGGCCTGCGAAAAGATGGCGTCGTTCCACGGGGCCAGGCTCCACGGCGGCAGGAGGCGGGGCCGCCCGAGCGCTCGGGTCATCGCCTGCTGGGCGGCGACGGCGGAGTCGCGGGCCCAGATGTCGATGGCGACGAAGTTGTTCCAGACCTCAAAGGTGGCCCGCCCGGGGTCGGTCTTGCACAGGTCGAAGCGAGCAAATGCGTCGGTGTCGACCACGACAGCGACGGCGTCGCTGCGAACAAAGGCCGGCATCGGCACGTGGGTCGTGTGGCGTCGTCCGAGCACCTGCCACAAGAGCGGAAGCTCATCGGAGTCGCTCTTGCCCACGCCCTGTTCGCTCACCCACAGCGGCACGATCTGGCCGCGGTGGTCGACGTCGTGGGTCTGGGCCCCGAGCCCGAGGAAGTGGTGGTCGCTCGCGCACGGTGTGCCGACGACGACGCGGTCGTTGTCGCCGGCGGCGGTGATCTGCAGCACGAGGCCGCCGGCGCCGCCGCCGTCGGTGACGATGCCCGAGGCCACCACCGCGCTGTCGTCGCCCTCGCCCTTCATCACGTCAAAGGTGAGCGTGCTGTTCGAGAAGCCGGTCAGGGCGATGGCGTCGCCGAAGACAAAGGCGTTGTCGTCTTCGACGATGTCGAACATGCCGAATTGCATGTCGTAGAAGACGTCGCCTTTTTTGACGCCGACGTCCTGGCCACGAACAGCAAAGACCTCGCGGCCGTCGCGCGTGATGGTGACAGCGTTGGGGCTGACGACGACGTCGTTGCCATCGATGACTGCGGTGGCCTCGGTGCGAGCGCCGCAGGAGCAAGCGCTGCACAACGCCAGCACCAACCACGGAACGCACACCGTGAAGCCTCGCGCCACACTTTGCGTCGCCCGCAGCGGCGGGTGAGGCGCTTCGCGGGTCAGAGGAGCGACACCTGCTGAACGAGACGCGTGCATGTCTCGCTCGTAGCAGCCGCGCGCGAATCTGTTGATGCCGTCGTCGTGGTCGGTCATACGAACCCTGAGGCTGGAGGGTTCTGACGAACCTGGCTTCGCGCTCCGATGGCGGGGCAAGGTCGAGGTGGACCGTGGCCAGCGCCGTGACCAACCTGACATCGACCCTCGGTGACAGCGACGATCTCGAAGCCGTGCTGCTCGCCGACGACGCGACCGCGCAGGCGTTTCTGCGGCTGTTGCCCCACCCCGCCGACGTCGTCGAAGCCCTGCGCGCCGTCGAGGTCAAACAGTGGCCGCGCCTGCTGCGCCTGGTGGGCGACGACACCGAGCGCGCCGAGACGGTCGCGTTGCTCGAAGAAGACGAGCGCGGTCGCCTGCTTGAACTCCTGGAGCCCGAAGAGATCGGGCAGCTGATCAGGAACCTCGACTCCGACGACGCCACCGACGTCCTCGAAGACCTGACCCCCTCGGATCAAAAAGAGGCCCTGCTCTCGTTGTTGCCGGCTGAGCGGGCGCAGGTCGAAGAGCTGCTGCGCTACGAGCCCGACACGGCCGGCGGCATCATGCAGGTCGAGCGGGCCCAGGTCCGCCAGGCCGAGACCGTCGATGACGCCGTCGCCCGCGTCCGCGCCCTCGTCGAAGACGACATCCAGGTCCACGTCGTCTACGTCGTCGACGACCTCGAGCGGCTGACCGGCGTCGTCGAGATCGCCCAGCTGCTCCTGCACCGCCGCGACAAGAAGATCAGCGAGCTGGTCGAGCCGCCGCTGGCAAAGGTGTTGCCCGACGTCGATCAAGAGCAGGTCGCGCGGCTCTTCAAGAAGTACGGCATGTTTTCGCTGCCGGTCGTCGACAAAGAGGGGCGGCTGCTGGGCCGCATCCTCCACGATGACGTCATCGACGTCGTCGTCGAAGAAGCCGAAGAAGACGCACTCAAGCAGGCCGGTACCTCGGTCGAAGAGCTGCTCTACCGCGACCGCGTCTTTGCCATCGCCCGCGTGCGCCTGCCCTGGCTCATCGTCACGCTCATGGGCTCGATGGTGTCGGCCAAGCTCATCCACCTGTTCTCGGGCGTGTTGTCGGCGTCCATCGTGTTGGCGTCGTTCGTCCCCGTCGTCACGGCCATGGGTGGCAACGTCGGCTCGCAGTCGGCGACCATCTTGACCCGCGGCCTGGCCACCGGACGCGTCGACCTCAGCGACTTGTTCAAGACCGTGATGCGTGAGCTGCGCGTCGGTCTGGTCATGGGCATCATCTGCGGCGGCCTGGTCGGCGTCATCGCCGCCTTGTTCTTCTCCGAGGGTCGGCCGGTGCTCGGCCTCATCACCTTTGTCGCGATGGTGTGCGCGATGACGGTGGCGGCGACGGTGGGCACGCTGGCGCCGGCCATCATGAAGCGCGCGGGCATCGACCCGGCCATTGCGTCGGGCCCGTTCGTGACGACGGCCAACGACTCCATCGGCATCGTCATCTACCTGTCGACGGCGCTCTTCTTCCTCGACCGCTTGCTGTAGCTCCGGAATCTGTTTTTCCGTCGCCCTCCGCCCTGCGGCTGCGCGCGAAACGAAGAGGCGCGCGCGATGACCACGACGACCACGACGACGTCGGCACCCATTCCCGTCAAGGTGTATTGCGACGGCTCGTGCCTCGGAAATCCTGGGCCGGGCGGCTGGGCTGCGCTGCTCGTGACGATGACGAAGTCGGGCCCCGCCGAAAAGATGGTCGTCGGCGACGCCAAAGACACCACCAACAACCGCATGGAGCTCATGGCGGCCATCGAGGGCCTGCGGGCCTTGACCCGCCCCTGCTCCGTCGAGGTCTTCACCGACTCCAACTACGTCGTGCAGGGCATGAAGAGCTGGATCCACGGCTGGAAGAAGAACGGCTGGAAGAACTCAAAAAAGCAGACGGTCGAGAACAAAGACCTCTGGTTGCTGCTCGAAGAAGCCGCGGCCAAGCACACGGTGCGCTGGCAGTGGGTCAAAGGACACGCCGGCCACGTCGAGAACGAACGCGTCGACGTCGCCGCCCGCGACGCAGCCACCGCCGCGCAGCAGTCGGCGCGCGAGAGCCGTGGTCGCCGCGCACCCACGTCGCCCGGTCCGGGCGACCCCGCGTGACCTTGTTCGTCGTCGGCGTCGGCGCTTCCGGAGAGCGGGCGCGCGACCTCGTCGACCGCGGCGTCGCCGGCATCGCCGCCCACCCGCTGATCACGCTGCG
>JBKJNL010000325.1:0-20010 GCA_046593615.1 Myxococcota bacterium
GGCCCGACAGCTCGCAGTGGCCGCGGTCGCTGACGGGGTCGACGTCGACGCAGCGGTCGCGCGGGCAGTCCACGTCCTGAGTGCACGAGCAGTAACCTTGGCGGTCGCCTTCGCCGAAGCGGCACTCCTGGAACACACACTCGTCGCCCTCTTGCGAGGTGCAGTCGCCGTCGCCGGTGCACGAGCGCGCCTGGTCGATCAAGCAGTTGCCAACGTCGGCGCGGGGGCAGGTGCCGCCGGGGAAGCCGATGGGGCAGTCGGCGTCTTGCGTGCATGAGCCGCCGTTTTGCGAGCAGGTGCCGCGGGTCGCCCCGTCGGCGATCTCGCAGATCTCGGCCTGACAGAACGGCGCGCGAGGCGGGATGATGATGACCTCGTGGTTGTCGTAGCCGAACGGGCAGGCCTGTCCGTCGGAGCTGTCGACGCCGCAGAACTCACCGCCGTTGACGCTGTCGGTGAGGCAGAAGTTGCCCGGCTCGCCGCAGTCGTCGGAGGCCACGCCGCCGGTGCAGCCCAGGCAGTAGGGGCCGCGGTTGTCCTTCTCGCACTCGCCGTCGGAATTGCACACCTCGCCAAAGGCGCAGAGGTTGTCGCCGGAGCAGACGCCGGCGGCGCAGAGACCGAGGGATTGTCCGAGGCCGCGCACGCAGGCTTCGCCGAGGATGCAGTCGGCCTCGTCGCGGCAGCCCGGCGTGCACTTGTGCGAGAGCGAGTCGCAGATCGAATCGAACGGGCACTGGCTGTCGAGCACGCAGCAGCGCTCGGCGTCGCCGGGGCCGCATTCGTTGACCGACAGGCACTGGTTGGCGACGACGTCGCAGAACAGGCCCGTGCGGCACTCGGCGTTGCTGTTGCAGCCGCTCTGGGCCTGGCAGCGGCCGAGCGCGTTGCAGGTTTCGCCGACGCCGCAGCCGCGGTCGTCGACGCAGACGCAGAAGCCGCCCTCGACGTCGCACTTGAGGAAGCCCTCGCCGGTGGTGTCGCATTGGGCGTCGGTCGAGCACTGCGCCTGCACGCCGTCGCCGCAGGTGCAGCCCGACATCACAAAGACGGCAAAGACGACGACGATGCGCGCGGTCAACAGCAGGTTGCGCGCGCCAGACAGGATGCTCATCGCAGGTCCTCACAGAGCAGGCCGTCGGACGGCCCGCAGGTCGTGCCGACGACGCAAGAGCCGCCCGGGCCGGGGTTCACGCACGTGGTGGGCTCGCCGACGCCCTGGTCGGGGCAGTCGCTGTCTTGCGCGCAGGAGCAGAAGCCGACGGCGCCGTTCTCGCCGCCGCCGTTGCAGTTGCGGCCGGCGCCACATTCGGTGGAGCCGCTGCCGAGGGTGCACTGGGTGTTGCTCACGACCTGCAAGACGAAGCAGCTGTAGCCGCGCGGGCAGGGCGCCGTGACGTCGTTGCAGGCCTCGGCGCCGCAGAAGAAGCCGCGGCAAATCTTGTTGGTGCACACGCCGGGAAAGATGCCGCCGAACGCGCCGTCGCAGCGGCCGCCGTCGCAGTCGGTGTCGGCGAAGCACGGCGAGCCGACGCAGTCGCCCTTCACGCAGTCGCTGTCTTGCGTGCAGGCGTCGGGCGGCACGCTGGAGTCGATCAGGCACTCGGTCGGGCACACCGACGGGTCGTCGTTGGGGCCGCAGCTCTGGCACAGCTGGTTCGCCGCCGGGTGATTGGCGCAGCGGTTGTTGGTGCAGAGCTGACCGAATTCGCAAAAGGCGTTGCCGCTGCAGGCGCCGGGGGTCTCGTCGCAGACGTTGCCGATGCACGGCGTGCCGAGCGTGCAGTCGCCGTCGTCGCGGCAGCCGGTCTGGCACTGCTTGTCTTCGCAGGTGCTGCCGTAGGGGCACTGGCTGTCGAGCACGCACTGCAGGCTCGCCGACAGCGCCAGGCACTCTCCCGACGTCGTGTCGCAGATGCTGCCGTCGCCGTCGCAGTCGGTGTTGTTGAGGCACTCGAGCTTGGTCTGACAGCTGCCGGCCAGGTTGCAGAACTCGGAGAAGTCGCAGGCGTTGTCGTCGATGCACAGGCACTTGCCGGTGGCCACGGCGCAGCTCTCGTTGGCCTGACACTCGAGGTCGGACTTGCAGCCCGGGTCGAGCTCGACCGCCTTTGGGCAGCCCGTGAGCGCGAGCGCAGCGAGAGCTGCGACGATGACGAACCTCAATGTGACAGGGACCGACGAGTCAGGGCGAGAGAGCGCAGGCGCTGCGGAGAGCATCAGAGGCCACCGCACGTCTTGCCTTCGGGCAGGATGCCGTAGGTGATGACGACGTCGGTGTTGGGCTTGGGGATGCACGCGCCACCGAAGCGGACGCTGCTCGTGGCCTGCTCCCACTCCCAGACGGTGCCGCGTGGCTGCACCTTGGGGGCGTCGTCGCCGATGCACTGGGCCAGGACGCACATCGGGCCGTCGAGGTCGCCGGCGGCGTCGCTCTGGTCTTTGTTGCCGTCGCCGTCGCAGTCGAGGTTCGGGTCTTCGACGCCGTCGATAAAGATGTTGCAGCCGTCGCTGCCGCCGTTGATGCGGTCGGGCAGCGAGATGGTGAACTTGCGCAGCAGGCCGGCGGCGTTGGCGCCGAGCGCGTCGAGGGCCGTCGAATAGTCGGCCTCGCACATGTTGGCGATGACGCCGCCGGTGCGGCAGGCGAGCTCGATGTAGCGGCCGCCCAGCTCGGCGAACGCGGCGTCGTCGGCGACGGTGGCCTCGACGTCGAGGCAGCCGTTTCTGAAGTCGCGCAGCGCCTCTTTGACCGACGCCGCCCGCGGGTCGTCGTTGCCGGGGTTGTTGTCAAAGGTCGTGCTGAGGATGTCGCAGACCTCGTCGATGGGCGCCGGCGGGTTCTCGATCGGGTAGCCAGTGATGGCGGCGACGGCGACGTTGTTCTCGTTGCCGGCGGCCTTGAGGCCCTCGAAGAGGCGCTGGTAGTAGCGGACCGGCGAGCCGTCTTGCTTGGCGCCTTCTTCTTCGTCGGAGACGAACACGATGTAGAGCGAGGCGTCGGGGCGGAGGAAGCCCTCGTTCTCGGTGGGCACGACGCCGTCGGGGAAGCCGGTCGCGGGGTTGACGGTGCGGGCGCCGAGGGCCGTGGCGGCCTGGGTGAAGCCCTCTTCGAACGACGAGCCCTGGATGCCGACCTTGATGAGCTTGCGGAACACCAGCTGGGCCGGGCAGTCGGCGTTGAGCGCGGCTTCGATGTCGGCTTCGTTGTCGAGGCCCGAGATGTCGACCTCGGGGTTTGTGCACGGGACGTCTTTGGTGATGAAGCGGCAGGCCGCGCAATCACCGACGGCGGGGCCGCTGTACTGGCGGAGCGCGCCGCCCTCGTCGGGGTCGGTCGTGATGACACCGATGTGGTAGTCGACCTGCGAGATGATCAGCTGGTTGAAGAACTGGTTGAAGCGGTCGGCGACCTTCTCCTGCTCGGCGGCCATCGACCCCGAGTTGTCGATGATCCACAAGATGTCGACCTGGGCCGCGCCCTTCTGCGTGAACACGTCGGGCTGCTCGGTGGGCTGCGGCAGCTCGTTGATGACCTCGGTGGCGCAGCGGTCGCAGCCAGCGAGGACAACCAGGAACGACAGCGGCAGGGCGAAGCGCGTCAGACGCATGGGGGCCTCCAGAGGCAGGTCTGTCTGGTTTGCCGCGTCCGGGGCCCGCTGACAATCGGATCGCCGCGCAATCCCGGGCTTTTGTCGTCGTCGTCAGGGGCCGCTTACCAGCGACACGCGGCGGCCACAGATCACCGGCAGGTGCGGCCCGGAGGCAGCACCCGATAGCGCACGACGACGTCGCTGCCCGGCGCCGGCAGACAGGCGCCGCCGAAGCGCACCGACGACGTCGCCGGCTCCCACGTCCAGGCGGTGCCGCGGGGTTGCAGCGTGGCGACATCGTCGCCGATGCAGCGCGCGGTCACGCACAGCGGCGCGTCGTTGGCCCCGCCGCGCTCGCCGTCGCCATCGCAGTCGACCACGGGCTCGTCGGCGCCCCCGACAAAGATGGCGCAGCGGCCGTCGGTGCCGTCGAGGGAGTCGGGGGTGCTGATGGCGAACTTGCGCTGCAGGCCGGCGGCGTTGGCGCCGAGCGCGTCGAGGGCCGCGCCGTAGTCGCCGTCGCACAGGTTGGCGACGACGCCGCCCGTGCGGCAGGCCAGGTCGATGTAGCGGCCGCCGACGACCGCGACGGCGTTTGGGTCGTCGTCGTCGGCCTCGGGATCGCGGCAGCTGGCGCCGCTGCGCAGGGTCTCGGCGACGGCCGCGGCCCGGGGGTCGTCGTCGCCGCCGTCGTTGCTGCGGTCGACGTCGTACGTCGATTGGAGGATCGAGCACAGCTCGCCGACCGGCGCCGGCGCATCGACGAGGGGCCAGCCGGTGATGGCGGCGACGGCGACGTTGTTCTCTTCGCCGGCGGGCTTCAGCCCCTCGAACAGGCGCTGGTAATAGCGGACCGCGTCGTCGCCGCCGTCGTCGGCGTCGGAGACGAAGACCACGTAGAGCGAGGCATCGGCGCGCAAGAAGCCAACGTTTTCGCGCGGCACCTCGCCGGTGGGCCGTCCGGTCTGCTCGTCGACGGTGGCGGCGCCGAGGGCGGCGGCGGCCTGGGGGAAGCCCTGCTCGAACGCGGAGCCGCCGGTGCCCACCTGCACCAGCCGGCGGAACACCAGCTGCGCCGGGCAGGCCTCGACGAGGGCGGCTTCGATGTCGGCTTCGCTCGACAACGCGCTCACGTCGACGTCGTCGTCGGCGCACGGCACGTCGCGCGTCAGGAACGCGCAGCCGTCGCAGCCGTCGACGGCGGGGCCGCCGTAGGAGCGCAGCGCGCCCCCGTCGGCAGGGTCGGTGGTGACGACGCCGATGTGGTAGTCGACCTGCGAAATGACCAGCTGCCGGAAGAACACGTTGAACCGGTCGGCGAGCTTCTTTTGCTCGACCGCCATCGACCCCGAGTTGTCGACGACCCACAAGATGTCGGCGCGGGCGGTGGCCGACTGCACGAAGACATCGACGGCCTCATCGGGCACTGCGAAGATCGGCGGCTCGTCGTCGACGACGTCGCAGCCGCGGCAGCCGGTCAGGGCGATCATCACGGCGGCGACGACGACCGCACCCACGGGAGAGGGGCCGACGGGGGAGGGGCGCATCATGGGACCTCGCTGCCTTTGTTGTGCCGCCTGGACGGTGTCGTGACAACCGCAACGCCCCCCGCAGCGCCCACCGCAACGCGTCCGGCGTCGTCCAAGAAGTGGCGTCGCCTGCGCCGCGTCGTCGTCGTCGTCGTCATCGCCATCGTCGTCGTCACCGGCCTCGTCGGCGCCACCAGCGGCTGCTTCGCGTCGTTCGGTGCGGCGCCGTCGGGCGAACGCCTGGCGCGCCTGCAACGCTCGCCCCACCACAACGGCAAGACCTTTGAAAACCGCGAAGTGACGTCGCTGATGGCCGAGGGGCAGGGCGGCAAGAACGCCGACTTCTTCTTTGGCGACCAGATGGGCACGCCCAACTGTCCGCTGCCCATGGCCGACGCCGCCGCCCGCCGCACCACGTTGTCGACGCCGCCGCCGTCGGGGCTGCGCATCACCTGGCTCGGCCACTCGACCACGCTCATCGAGATCGACGGCGCGCGCGTGTTGAGCGATCCGCAGTTCAGCGAAAAGGCGTCACCGACGACGTTGGTCGGTCCGACGCGCTTCGACCCGCCGCCCATGAGCCTTGAGGACCTGCCCGCCATCGACGCCGTGATCGTGTCGCACGACCACTACGACCACCTCGACATGGCCTCGGTGACGTGGCTGCACGCGCACTCGCAGGCGCTGTTCTTTGTGCCCCTCGGCATCGGCGCCCACCTCGAGCGGTGGGGCGTCGAGACGGCGCGCATCCGCGAGCTCGATTGGGACGAAAGCTTCGCGGTCGGCCCCGCCAGCGTCGTCGACGGCGCCGACCAACCGGCGCCGCTGACCATCATCTCGACGCCGTCGCGGCACTTCTCGGGCCGCACCGGCCTCGACGCCAACCGCACGCTGTGGACCTCGTGGGTGCTGAAGGGTCCGCAGCACCGCGTGTATTTCTCCGGCGACACCGGCTTGACGCCGCAGTTCCAGACCATCGGCGCCACCCACGGCCCGTTCGACGTCGCCATGCTGGAGATCGGCCAGTGGGACGAGGCCTGGGGCGACATCCACCTGGGCCCCAGAGGGGCGCTCGAGGCCTTTCGCATGCTCGACGCCAAGCGCTTGTTCCCCATCCATTGGGGCGCCTTCAACCTCGCCCTGCACGACTGGAACGAGCCCATCGAGACCCTGGTGACCAGCGCCGACGCCGCCGGCGTCGACGTCGTCACCCCGACCCTCGGCCTGCCCATCGAGCCCGATCGGGCCGAGCGCACCACGTGGTGGCGGACGCTGCCGCCGACGACGAAGCAGTGTCCGTGACCGTCTCCGCGAGCCGGCGCCGAAGCCGCGCGCAACCGGCTGCGCGCCTGCGCATCGAAGTTTGCTAAGACAGGCCACCAGCGATTTCGTGACCAGGAGTTTCCATGCACGCGGATTGGTTCGGCGACGACGACGACCACGAAGACGGCAAAGAGGGCAAGAAAGAGAAGAGCGCGCGCGGCATGTCCGACAAGCTGCTCGAGGCCCGCACGTTGATCCTCGCCGAAGAGGTGAGCGACTCGATGTACCGCAAGGTCGCGACCATGCTGACCCTGCTTGAGCGCAAAGACAGCAAGGCGCCCATCACGGCGTTCATCAACTCGCCGGGCGGCTCGGCCGACAGCGGCTTCGCCATCTACGACCTGTTTCGTTTCTCGCCGTGCCCCATCGTCACGGTGGCCAACGGCGTCGTCGCCTCGGCGGCGGTGACGATCTACCTCGGCGGTGCGCAGGGCAAGCGCCTGTCGATGCCCAACGCGCGCTTCTTGCTGCACCAGCCCTCGACGGCGACGCGCGGCCAGGCCAGCGACATCGACATCACGGCCCGCGAGATCGCCAAGATCCGCCGCCGCTACAACGAGATCGTCGCCGAGTGCACGGGCCGCAACCTCGACATCGTCGAGAAAGACAGCGACCGCGACTTCTGGCTCTCGGCCCGCGAGGCCGTCGACTACAAGCTGTGCAACCGCATCGTCAGCCGCCGCGCCGAGCTCGAAGAGCTGGGCTGACGCCGCCGACGTTCACATCGACGACGAAACAACGGGGCCGTGCGGCCCCGTTGTTTTTTTCGGCGCGGCATTCACCGCCCGTTGCCGAGCGCATCGATCCAATCCGCCAGGGCCTGGGTGCCGACGTCGTCGACCTTGTGCGAAACCAACGGCGGCATCTGGTAGGGGTCGCGCACGTGCGCCAGCAACCAGACGAGGCTCTGGTCGTGCGCTCCCGGGGTGATGCGTCTGGCGCCGGGAAAATGCTGCGCCACCGACGCCGTCGTTGGAGCCTTTTCGAACGTTGATTGCCAGATGTCGGTCGCGGTGACGTCGATGGCGGGCGTGTCGCCGTCGTGGCCGCTTGGCCACAGCTCGCCGGCCCGCACGCGCAGGATGAGCTCGGTCTCCCGACCAATGCCGCGGGTCGAGTGGCAGCTGCCGCAGTTCACGTGCAGGAACGCCAGCGCTGCTGCCGACTTGCCCGTGAAGTCGGAGGGCAGGGCGACGTGCGTCTGCAGCGGGGGGTGGGTGAGCCGGTTGTTGTCGGCAAGGCTCTCGAGCGTGGCGCCCTCGGCCGCCGGCAGCGCCAGCACCACCGCTTCGACGCCGAGCAGTTGATCGGACGCGCCGTGGTGGCACTTGTCGCAATCCTTCTGCGTGGGGATCTCGTAGCCGTTCGAGAGGAGCGTGCCGCGCTGGGCGGTGTTCAGGGTGGCCGCGGTCTCGTCGTCGTTCCAGATGTACGTGCCCGACGACCAGCTGCCGTCCTCGCGTTTCCAGAAGTGGCGCGTCTCGACGAGCCGCCCGTCAACGCTGAATTCCTTCCAGGCCTTTGTGCCGTTTGGGAACTGCCATTCGTCAAGGTCGGTGGTGTCGATCTGCGTGCCGGGCGGCAACTGCAGGTAGCGCTGCTTCTCGGCGCCGTCGCTCCACAGCACGGCGCCTGGCGTATACGACAGCACGTCGTCGGCGACGGTGCCGCGCGCGCGCTCCGCATAGAGCCCTGTGCAAAAGAGGTCGGTCGGCAGCCCGGTGGCCGGGACCTCGCACGGCACCGCCGGCGGCGGCGGCGGTGGCGCGCAGGCGACCCCGACGACGAACA
Organism: Myxococcota bacterium; assembly: GCA_046593615.1. Classification (GTDB taxonomy): domain Bacteria; phylum Myxococcota; class UBA727; order UBA727; family VGSZ01; genus VGSZ01. The sequence continues at coordinate 8,237 of JBKJNL010000325.1, forward strand.
ACACAAACACGGCACCGGTTCTCCGCATCGTCCGCTCCTCAGTTCTGCTCGGCCCCGGCGGCGATCCAGCTGTGGATCATCGCGCGCTCGTCGTCGTTGAACGGGGTGCCGCCCAGCGGCATGCGACCGCCGCAGCCCGGCTCCGCCGCCGTCTTCGTGAAGAACAAGCTCGCCTCGGGATCGCCGGCGACGATGAGCGACGCGCCCCCACACCGCGAGCTCGTCGACACGACCGCGAAGAGCGCGGCATAGGCAGCGTCGGGGTCGGTGCCCATCGACAGCAGCCCGTTCGAAATGTCGTTGGGCGGATTGCTGTGGCACTTGTTGCACTGGGCCAGCGTCTCGACCGGAAAGAAGCGGTCGTAGATCTCGGTAAAGGTCGCGGGCGGCGGCACGTCGACGGCGGGGGCGCAGGCGACACCGACGTGGGCGACGGTGAGGGCGACGGCGAGGGCGCGGGCGAGGGCGACGGCGACGCTGCGCGCCGTCATTCGCCACACTCGAAGGGTCCATTCTGCACGGGCGGCAGGTTGTGAATGTAGAGGGCGACGGCGCGCATGTCGTCGTCGCTCATGCCGCCCAGGTAGGCGGCGCCGCCCGGATGCGTGCTGCACAACGCGCGTCCCGTCAGCGGATCGGTGTCGGTCTTCAAGACCTCGACGATGTCGTCGACGCCGAGGGCGCCGATGCCGGTGGCAACGTCGGGCGTGATGTTGACCGAGGTATTCAGCGGCGCGCCGCGAACAAACGTGTACTGCTTGCCGCCAGCAAACGCCTTTTCCATGTCAGGGACGTCGTCGGTGATCTGCGGCGTGTGGCAGTAGAGGCAAGCGACGGAGGCGAGGTAGCGGCCGCGCTCGCTGTCGGCGAAGTCGGGGTCGGATTCGTCGAGGGTCGCGTGGGGGATGGTGGCTTCGTCGACCTGCGGCGCCGGCGGGTTCTGATCGAAGTAGGGGAAGTCGGCGGGCACGACGTTGTCGTTGGGCGCCACGGTTCGCAGATACTGAATAACAGAATCTACGTCTTCTCTGCTGAGAAGAGAATACTCTGGATACGGCATGATCGGGTAGATCGAGATGTTCTCGTCGTCGATGCCGACCGTGAGGGCCCGGCGAATCTGTTCGTCGCTCCAGACGTTCAACCCCTCGGGGTTGTGGTTCGTCAGGTTCTCCGCGTTGACGGTCACGATGGTGCCGTCGATGTCGGTGAAGTCGTAGGAGCGGCTGCCCGCCAGGTACTTCGTCAGGTCTGGCGTGCCGTCGGCGCGATTCGGCGTGTGGCAGACGCCGCAGGCGAGCACATGGTCGACGAGGTACTGGCCGCGCTCGACCGTCCCCGTCGTGGCCGTGACGACGGGGCCGGCATCGGGCACGCCCTCTGACGTCACCGGTGGCGTCTCACAGGCGACGCCCATCACCGCGACCAGACAGGCACCTCCGATCAACGTGACGAGACCGACACTGGCGTCAGGAACGATGAGCGCAGCTGCGCCCGGCAAACGGTGTTTCATCGAGGTCTCCAGTTTTCGGGCGGGCTAGTAGCCTTGGCCGCCGTCGCAGAAGGTGGCGTGAAAGCTGCCTGTGACTTCATCGGCGCCGAAGAAGACGTCGAAGTCGCCCTCGACGAGCTCGCCGGGTCTGGCGGTCACCACGTTGAGTTGTCCGGAGTCGGCGACGACCTCGAACGCTGATGAGCGACCACCCTTGGCGTAGTTCACCTCGTTGGGCGGCACGTCAAAGGTGCTCACCGCGGCGGTGCCGTGCAGCACGACTTCGATGACCTGGGCCTCGGGCGGTGTTTGTCCGAGCCAGCGAGAGATCGTGAGTCCGTTGCACGAGAGTTGCGTGGTGCTCAGGTAGACGAGCGTCTCGCCGCTGTTTTCGATCATCAGCGACGACACCATCGGCTGCGCGGGGCCGAGGTCGCCAAGCGTTCCGGCCACGTTCGTCGTCGAGTGGTCGAGCACCGTCTCCAGCGTCGACGGTCCGCAGCCAGCGCCCAGCGAGCCGAGCGAACCCACGGCGATCGCCGAGAACAGGACGCGATGCAAACCAGCGCGAGCGGAGCGAGAGGGATTCGACATGCGAAGACCCTATGGTCGAGCTCCGACCGTCACGGATGAAGATCGCATTAACGGTTAACTCGGCAGCGCGCGCGCCCGACGTTCACCTCCGCCTGCCAGGCCCCCGGTAGAGTGGAACAGCGCGGCGGCCGCGCCGTCTGTCGTCATGCTGTTCCCTGTCTCAGTCCCCACAACATCGCCGTGACGGTCACTGCGTTGGTGTCACCTTGATCGACCAGAGCGATTCGCAGCGCGCCACCACGGTCGCCGCCCCTCGTGTGCTCGTCGTCGAAGACGATCGGCGCCTCGGCGCCCTGTTGGAGCGCGGGCTCCAGGAAGAAGGCTTCGTCGTTGTCGTCGTCGCCGACGGCGTCGCCGGCCTCGCTGCCGCAGTCGGCGGTGGCTTCGACGTTGTCGTCGTCGACGGCATGCTGCCGGGGCTCGACGGCTTCGACCTGGTGACGCAGGCCCGGGCCGCCGACCTCACCGCGCCCGTCCTGCTCTTGACCGCCCGCGACGCCGTCCCCGATCGCGTCGCCGGCCTCGACGCCGGCGCCGACGACTACCTCGTCAAGCCCTTCGCCTTTGCCGAGCTCCTCGCCCGGCTGCGCGCGCTCCTGCGGCGCAACAGCAACAAAAAGAAGAGCGGCCTGATGGCCTGGCGCGACCTCGAGGTGCGCCCCGAGAAGCGCGAAGTGCGACGAGCCGGCGCCGTCATCGCGCTCTCGGCCAGACAGTTCGGCCTGCTCGAGGTGCTCGTGCGGCTGCGCGGCGAGGTCGCCACCCGCGAGGTGCTGCTCGAGGAGGTCTTTGGCTACCGCTTCGACCCTGGCACCAACCTGATCGATGTCCACGTCTCGCACCTGCGCCAGAAGCTCGACGTCGCCGGACAGGCTTCGCTGATTGAGACCGTGCGCGGCGTTGGCTACCGGATGGCCGATGCTCCCTGAGTCGCTGCGCGCGCGTCTCGCGCTCTGGTTTGGCGGGGTGCTGCTCGCCGTCCTGGTCGGCTTCAGCGCAGTCGTCTTCGTCGTCGCCGTCCAGGAGCCCGACCACGACGACCCCAGGGAGGCCGACGAGGCCCGCGAAGCCGGAGAACGGCTCATCTTTGCCCTGCTCGCGACGCTCCCCGTTGCCCTCGCCGCCGGCGTCGGTGGGGCGCTCGCCATCACACGGCGCGGCCTGCGCCCCCTCGACGACGTCGTTGCCGTCGCCGAGCGCCTCGCTGTCGACCGCCTCGACCTCCGCGTCGCGCTCGCCGAAAATGCGCCCGCCGAAGTGCAGCGTCTCGGCACGACGCTGAACACCATGGTCGCTCGTCTGGAGCGTTCGGTCTCGGGATTGCAGCGCTTCACGGCCGACGCCGCCCACGAGCTCCGCACGCCGTTGGCGCGGGTCATCCTCGAGCTCGAGACCACCCTGCGACACCCACGCGACGAAGCCACGCTGCGCACCGCCATCGAAGACGCCCTCGACGAGACGCGGGCCCTCGGCCGCCTCGCCGATGCATTGCTGGCCCTGTCGCGCGCCGACGCCGGCGAGCTCGCGGTCGTCAGGGTCGACGTCGACCTCGCCGCCGTGGTGTCGGGCGCTTCCGACGCCTGGGAAGAGACCGCCGCCGCCCGCGGGCAACAGCTCGTCATCGACGTCGCGGCCGACGCATCCGCCGTGGTCGGCGACACGCTCTGGCTGACGCGAGCGCTGTCGAACCTCGTCGAGAACGCCTGCAAGTTCACCCCGGCCCGCGGGCGCGTGGCCGTCGTCGCCCGCCGCGTCGGCGACTGCATCGTCGTCGCCGTCGAGGACGATGGCCCCGGCATCGCCACCGCGGAGCGCGAGCGGGTCTTTGAGCGCTTCTTTCGTTCGACGCAGGTGCGCGGCAGCGTCCCCGGCTTCGGCCTCGGCCTGCCGCTCGCGCGCGACATCGCCCGCGCCCTCGGCGGCGACGTCGTCGTCGACGCTGCCCACGTCGGCGGCGCGCGCTTGTTGCTGACGCTTCAGGCACGCTGACCACGACCTTCACGAGATCTTCATCTGGCCCCGCGCAGCGCATGCCTACGGTCATGAGCCATGCCGCTCGCGCGCACGATCCCGCTGTTGTTGCTCGCGTCGTGCGTGTCTTTGCCGCCAGAGGCGTGGACGACGACGACGGCTTCGGGGACGTCGAAGACGTCGGTGGCTCCGCCGTGGGCCGCCGGCCCCGTCGACATCGACGACGCGGCCGTGTTTGCCGTGGCCCACAACCCCGGGCTCGTCGCTCTGCGGGCCGCCATCGACGTCAGCGACGCCGAGGTCATGGCCGCGGCGCTGCTGCCTGATCCCGACGCCAGCCTCGGCGTCGTCGTGCCGATCGGCGGCAGCGGTGAAGGGGTCGGGGTCGACGGCGGCATCCACTGGCAGCTCTCGTCGCTGTGGACCCGCGACAGCGCCATCGACGCCGCCAGCGCCGATCGCGACGCCGCCCGCTTCCGATGGGGGTGGCAGGAGCAGGCCGTCGTTGCCGACGTGCGGCTGCAGGCCTCGCGCGTGGTCGCCGCCGACGCCCGCGCCGTCATCGTCGCCGCCGCCGTCGACAGCGCCGCTGTCCTCGTCGACGAAGCCCGCGCCGCCGTCGACCGGGGCGATGTCACCCTCGCGGTCTTGACGCTGCGGGCCACCACGCTGCAGCAGGCCCGCTCCCACGTCGTCGATGTCGACCGCGACCGCGACGCCGCCCGGCGCGCGCTGTGCGCCGATCTCGGCCTCGCTCCCGGCTGCGACGCGCGGCTCAAACCGAGGGCGCCGACGCCGACGTCGCTGCCGCCGCTGGCGGCGCTGGTGGCCACGGCCGAAGCCTGCCGGCTCGACCTCCGCGCCTTGCGCCCCGCCTGGGAGAGCAACGAGGCCCAGCTGCGGGGCGCGGTGTTGGCGCAATTTCCCGCCGTCGGCCTCGCCATCAACGGCGGCAAAGACACCGGCGGATTTGCCTTCGGCGGTGCCACCGTCGACGTCACCCTGCCGGTGTTCGACGGCGGCCAGGGCGCGCGCGCCATCGGCACCGCCACGCGCGCCCGGCTGCGCAGCGAGCTCGAGTCCCGCCACTTCGACGTCCGCCGCGATCTCGCCGACGCCATCGCCGTCGTCGACCTGGCCAGGCGCGAGCGGGCCCTGCTGCTCGACGGGGCGGCGGGACTCGAACGCGGTGAGGCCGTCCTCGCCGACGCCCGCGCGGGTGGCGACGTCACCTCGGCCGCGTGGAGCGAAGCGCGCTCGCAGCTGCTCGAGACCCGCCTCCGCCTGGTCGACCTCGACGCCGCCGAACGTGAAGCCTTTATCGCACTCGAAGCCGCCACCGGCGTCGCCGATCCGCGCCCGGCCCGGCGACCATGAGCCGCGCGGCCGTCATCCTCGTGGGCGTGGTCATCGTCGGCGCACTTGCGGCCTGCGTCGCCCACGACGACCGCACCGACAAAAGCGACAATAGCGACAAAAGCGGTGCGCCCACGAGCCGGCTCGTCGCCACCGTCGACGTCGTGGCCGCCGACCGCGACGTGGTCGTCACCGCCTGGGGCTCGGTCGCGCCCGACGCGCAGTCGTCGCGGGCGATCACCAGCGCCGTCGAGGGCACGGTGGTGCGCGCCCTCGTGCGCGCCGGAGCGACGGTCAAAGCCGGCGCGGCCCTGGTGGAGCTGCGGCCCAGCGCCCAGGGACACCTCGACGCCGAACGGGCCCGCATCGACGTCGCCTTTGCCGAGGCCGAGCTGCAGCGACGCACCGCGCTGCTCGAGAAGCGGTTGCTGACGAACAGCGATGTCGCCGCGGCCGCCGCCGATCTCGAAAAGGCCCGCGCCGAAGCCCGCGCCTATCGCGCCGTCGACGGCGGCAGCTTCGTCGTCTCCGCTGCCGCTGCTGGCGTGGTCAGCGCCGTCGTCGCTGCCGGCGACGTCGTCGCTGCGGGTGGCTCCGTCGCCGTTTTGTCCACCGGCGCCGCGCTGCGCGTGCAGCTCGGCATCGAGCCCGACCAGCTCGCCCAGCTCGCCGAAGGACAGCGCGTTCACCTGCGCGCGGTCAACGGCGGTGCTGCCGCCGACGGCGCGCTCGTGCAGCTGACGCGCCTCATCGATGCCAACAGCCACCTGGCGGGCGGGCTCGTCGCCGTCGATGCTGGCGCCACGCTGCTGCCGGGGGCGCTGGTGCGGGCGACGATCGTGGTGCGGACGCTGCCGGCGGCGCTGGTGGTGCCGCGGCAGGCGGTCGTGCGCGGGCATGATCCGGCCGGGCACGACGTCGTCTTTGTCGTCGCCCACGCCACCGGTGACGCCATCGGTGACGCCATCGGCAACGACATCGCCCGCGCCGTCGCCGTCGACGTTGTCTTCATCGGCGACGAAGCCATCGTCCACGGCAACATCGACGTGGGCGACGCGGTCGTCACCGCCGGCAACGCCACCCTTGCCGACGGGGCCGCGGTCCGCCGAGGCGCCACATGAGCGCCTGGCTGGCCCGACACCGCGCTCCGGTGCTCTTCCTCGCGTCGATCGTCGTCGTCGCCGGCGTCGTCGACGCCACGCGCATGCCGGTGTCGCTGTTTCCGACCATCGACTTTCCGCGGATCGTTGTGAACGTCGAGGCCGGCGATCGCCCCATCGACCGCATGGCCAGCGACGTCACGCTGCCGCTGGAACAGGCGGTGCGCAGCGTCGCCGACGTGCGCGGGGTGCGATCGACGACGAGCCGAGGTGCCGCTGAGCTCTCGCTGCGTTTTGCCTGGGGCACCGACATGGGCCGGGCGCTGCTGGAGACCGAGAGCGCGCTCGCCCGCGCCCGCGGGGGCCTGCCGGCCGACATCGAGGTCGCGACCCGGCGCATGGATCCCACCGTGTTTCCCGTGCTCGGCTTCTCGCTGACGTCGAAGACGAAGGACGCAGTCGCGCTGCGCAACCTCGCGGTGCACGACTTGACACCGTTGCTCTCCGCAGTCGAAGGCGTCGCCCACGTCAACGTCCTCGGCGGCGCCGCCGCTGAGATCGAGGTCCGGCTCGACCCGCTGCGCCTGCGGGATCGCGGGGTCACGGTCGACGACGTCAGGCGCGCCGTCGCCGCCGGCAACGTCGTCAGGGCCGTTGGCCGCATCGAAGACCGCGGCCGGCTCTCCCTGGTGGTCGTCGAAGGCGGCGTCGCCGCCGTCGATGCTCTACGCCAGCGACCCGTCAAGGCGAGCAGCGCCGGCGTCGTCGTTCTGGGCGATGTCGCTGATGTCGAGCTCGGCACCGCACCCCGCTGGACGCGGGTCACCGCCGACGATCACGAGGCCGTGTTGCTCGAGGTGGTCCAGCAGCGCAGCGGCAACACCCTGGCGATCGAACGCCAGGTCAACGCGCTGCTGCAGAGGCACGATGTCGGCGACGTCGTCGTGCGTCCCTACTACGACCAGGGCGAGCTGGTGCTGACCTCGGCCACCAGCGTGCGCGACGCCATTGTCCTGGGCGCCTTGATCGCCGCAGTGGTGCTGCTGCTGTTCCTGCGCGACGGGCGCATCACCGTCGTCGTCGCCCTTGCCCTGCCCATCGTCCTGGCCACCGTGGTGCTGGTGCTCGATGCGCTGCACCAGACCTTCAACGTCATGACCCTCGGCGGCATGGCTGCGGCGGCCGGGCTGGTCATCGACGACGCCGTCGTGGTCGTCGAGCACATCGTTCGCCGGCGGGGCGCCGGCGCGTCGACGCTGGCGGCGGGCCGCGAGACGCTGCGCCCGCTGTTGGGCTCGAGCCTCGCCACCGTCGTCGTGTTCGTGCCACTGGCCTCGCTCGGCGGCGTGGCCGGCGGCTTCTTCCGGGCCCTGGCCATCACCGTCGCTGCCAGCCTCGTCGTGTCCTTTGCCGTCGCCTTTGTCGTCGTCCCCATCGTCGCCGACCTGCTCGCCCCGCGCGCAGCACCTCGTCTCGACCCGCGCTGGTGGCGGTCGCTGCAAGACCGCTACGCGCGTCTGCTGCGGGCGTTCTTGCAGCGGGCCAGCGTCGTCGTCGTCGTCACCGTCGTCACCGGCGTCGTCATCGGCGCTGTCTCCTTTGCCCACGTCGGACAGGGCTTCCTGCCGGCCATCGACGAGGGCGGCTTCATCCTCGACTACGCAGCGCCGCCCGGCGCGTCGGTGACCGAGACCGATCGACTGCTGCGCCAGGTCGAAGGGTTGATCAAGCAGCTTCCCGAGGTGCAGACGTGGTCGCGGCGCACGGGGCTGCAACTTGGCGGTGGCTTGACCGAGAGCAACACCGGCGACTTTTTTGTGCGCCTGCGTCCGGGGCGGCGGCGCGACATCGAGGACGTGATGGCCGAGCTGCGGACCCGCGTCGAGCGCGAGGTCCCCGACCTGCGCGTCGAGACCATGCAGCTGATGGAGGACGTCATCGGCGACCTCACCGCTGTGCCCCAGCCCATCGAGGTCAAGCTGTTCGCCGACGACCAGGCGCTGCTCGCGCGGACCGCGAAGCGCGTCGCCGCCGCCATCGGCGTCGTCGCCGGCGTCGTCGAAGTCTTTGACGGCATCACCATCGCCGGCGACGACGTGGTGATCGACGTCGACGCCGTCAGCGCCGCTGCCGAAGGCCTCGCCGCCGAAGACGTCGCCGTGCAGGCCGGCCGTTTCATCGACGGCGAAACCGTCGGCGAGCTGCGCGACTTTGAGCGGCGCGTGCCGGTGGTCTTGCGGGCGCCCGCTGCTGTTCGCCAGCGCATCGATGACCTCGGCGCGCTGGCGCTCACGGGGGGCGGCGGTCAGCTGGTGCCGCTCGCGCGTCTCGCCACCGTTTCGATTCGCACCGGCCAGGCTGAGCTCGAGCGTGAAGACCTGCAGCACATGATCGCCGTGACCGCCCGCGTGACAGCCCGCGACCTCGGCAGCGTCATGGTCGACGTCAAAGCCGCCGTCGCAGCCGCAGACGTCACCGGGGTCCGCGTCGCCTGGGGCGGCCTCTACGCCGAGCAGCAACGATCCTTTGTGGAGCTCGGAGCCGTCTTCGTCAGCGCCGTCGTCCTCGTCATCGTCTTGTTGCTGTTCCTCCTGCGGCGCGCGTCGGCGGTGACCGCGATCGTGTCGACGACGCTGTTGTCGATGTGCGGCGTGCTCTGCGGGTTGTGGGTCACAGGGACGGAGCTGAACATCGCCTCGTTGATGGGGCTGACCATGGTGGTCGGCGTCGTCACCGAGATCGGCGTGTTCTACTTCGCGGAGCTCGGCGAGGATCTGCCGGGCGACGTCGAGGCACTCGTCGCCGCCGGCGTGTTGCGGCTGCGGCCCATCTTGATGACCTCGTCGATCGCCGGCTGTTCGTTGATGCCGCTGGCCGCCGGCGTCGGCGGCGCCGGTCTGTTGGCGCCGCTGGCGGTGGCGATCATCGCCGGCCTCGTCGTCGCCGTGCCGCTCGTCCTGCTGGTCATGCCCGCGCTGTTTCGCTTGCTGCGCCGCGACGGTTCAACAGGCGATCAATCTTCGCGCGTGACGCCGAAGTAGGCGGCCTGCGGGTGCTGGAAGACCAGCGCCGAGACGCTGGCCTCGGGCTCCATCATGAAGCCTTCGGTGAGCTCGACGCCGATGTGCTGGTCGGGCTTGAGCATCTTCCAGAGGATCGCTTGATCATCGAGGCGCGGGCAGGCCGGGTAGCCGAAGGAGTAGCGCCGGCCGCGGTAGCGGGCCGAGAACAAATCCTGCTTCGTCGTCGTCGGCGCGTCGCCGATGCCCCAGAGGGTGCGCAGCTGCTCGTGGATTTTTTCCGCGAGCGCTTCGGCGGTCTCGATGGCGATGGCTTGCAGCGCGTGCATCTTCACGTAGCTGCCGGCGGCCTTGAGGTCGTCGGCCATCTGCCGCGTCGACGTGCTGCGCCCCTGGCACGACGTCACGAACATCGCACAGTGATCGCGCAGCCCCGACGACAACGACGGCACGAGGTCGGCGATGCAGCGGCGCTCGCCGGTCTCCTGGCGTGGAAAATCAACGCGGGCAATTTCGCCGGCAGGCGATGAGTCGGCGCCGTCAAAGAACACGACGGTGTCGGCGCCGTCGACGCGGGCGGCGCGGAAGAAGCGCCACATTGCCTTTGCCCGCAACAGCTTGCCGGCCAGGATTTCGTCTTCGACTTCCTTGACGAGCTTCTTGAGCGCGATGGCTTTCTCGTCGCCTTTTGCCACCAGGTCGTCGACGCGGCCCTTCAGCCCGAGGTGGCGGGCGTAGAGCATCATCGGGTTGACGTAGGGCCAGATGCCCTCGATGTCGACGTCGTCGTCGACGTGCAGCTTCGTGTCGGGCGGCTGCGGGATCTCGCCCTCTTGCCGCAGCACGAGCGGCGCCACCGGCACGAAGTTCTCAGGGACGGCGGCAACGACGACGGCGACTTCGGCTTCGGCGCGCTTCTTGGCCAGGTGCTTCATCAGCTCCGGCTTCTTTTCGTTGTCGAACAGCCGGTTGGCGAGGTCGAGGCCGGTCATGGCGTCGCGGGCGTAGGCGACGACGGCGTTGCGGCCTTCGCCGGCATAGGCGCGCTGGATGCGGCCGTAGGTGAAGCGCTCGGTGAGCGCCGCGCCGCCGACAAAGATGGGCAGGTCCATGCCCGCGGCCTTGAGCTCTTCGGCGGTGGCGACCATCTCTTGCGCGCTTTTCACCAGCAGGCCCGAGAGGCCGATGAAGTCGGGCTTGTGCTCTTTGGCGGCGGCGATGAGGGCCGCCGGGGGCACCTTGATGCCCAGGTTTATCACCTGGTATCCATTGTTGGACAGGATGATGTCGACCAGGTTTTTTCCGATGTCGTGAACGTCGCCTTTAACCGTGGCCAACAACATCTTTGCCTTGGCGGCGCCATCAGACTTGAGCATGAACTGCTCGAGGTGCGAGACCGCGGCCTTCATGACCTCGGCCGACTGCAGCACTTCGGCGACGATCAGCTGGTTGTTGCCGAAGAGCCGGCCAACCTCGGCCATGCCCTTCAACAGCGGCCCGTTGATGATCTGCATGGGCGTCATCGCGCCCCCTTCGGCCGACGCCGGCCGGCCGCGCAGCTCGTCGAGATCTTCGACGAGGCCCTCTTTGCTGCCTTCGATGACGCTGTTGGCCAGGCGCTCTTCGACGGGCTTGCTCAGGTCTCGGCCGGCGGACTTCTTCTGGCTGACGCCGCGGAAGTGCTCGGTAAACGCCTGCAGCGCGGCGTCATAGACCGCGGGCAGCGCGCTCAACAGGTTCTCACAGACGGCGATGGTGGCGGCGTCGAGGTGGGTGATGCGCTCGAGCTTCTCGGCGTTGACGATGGCCATGTCCAGGCCGGCTTCGAAATTCTTGTGCAGGAACACCGTGTTGAGGGCTTCACGGCCGGAGTCGGGCAGGCCGAAGCTGACGTTGCTGATGCCGAGGATCGTCCGGCAACGCGGGAAGCGTTGCTTGATCAACCGAACACCTTCAATGGTTTCGGCTGCCGAACCGATGTACTGTTGATCGCCGGTGCCGCACGGAAACACCAGCGGGTCAAAGATGATGTCATCTTCGGGAATGCCGTATTCGGTCGTGAGCAGCGCGTGGCTGCGCTCGGCGATGGCCAGCTTGCGGGCCCGGGTCACGCCCATGCCCTGCACGGGGTCTTCGTCGATGCAGCCGACGACGACGGCGGCGCCATAGCGGCGGATGAGCGGCACCACGTGGTCGAAGCGCTCGCGCCCGTCTTCGAGGTTGATCGAGTTGACGATCGCCTTG
>JBKJNL010000347.1:0-3262 GCA_046593615.1 Myxococcota bacterium
ATCGAGGCCACCATCGAGCGCAAGGCGCAGCGCCCGGGCGGCGGCTTCACCGAAGATCTCTCCCAGCTCCCGGCCACCGTCGCCGCCGCGAGCGCGCCCGTCGCGGCCGGGGTGGTCGCCCGGGTTTCCGCCGCGGTCGACGTCGTCGATGTGCTCGAGGCGGTCGATGATGAGTTCGAAAACCAGAAGACCACAGAGCTGTCGTCGTCAGCAGCCCGGGCCATGGTTGCGGCCGCCGCGGCCCCGGCGCCCATCAGCCTCGGGCCGCGCGTCCCGATCCTCGATCGCGGGCTCGATCCGAACCTCGACCTGGGGCTCGACACCGTCTCTGCGGCCTTGTCGACGCTGAAGCCGCCGCCGGCCGCGCCGCCGCCGCCGGCCGCGCTGTTCGACGACACCCCGGCCACCCTCGAGCTCGGCCTCGCCGCCCTCGACGAAAAAACCGCCGACATCATCATGCCGCGGCTGCAGAAGCTGAGTGAGCCCGGCAGCAGCGACGACAGCTCGCGCCTGCCCACCGACGAAGGCGCCACCGTCGAAGGCGCGCCCATCGAAGAGGCCGGCGAGCAGCGCACCGAGGTCGGTCCTCTGCCTCCCCTGGGCGGCGAGCAGCTCCTGGCCGACGACGGCGTGCACCAGGTGAAGCTCGAGGATTCGCTCGGCGAGCAGGCCGGGATGATCTTCTACCGGGCCCGCGTCATCAAAGACGGCGTCGACCTCGGCCAACCCTTCACCGCAGTGTGGATGCCGCAAGCGCCGCCGGAGCCGCCGTGGGCCCATCTCCCCGACGCCCGCCTGGTGCGCCCGCGCTGCCGCGTCACCCTCGACCGGGCGGCCATCCGCGTGTTCGAGCGGCCCAAGGGCAACACCGTCGTCGACTACCTCGCCGACGACGAACGGCTGCTGCCGGCCATGGCCACCATCGAGCTTGGCCTCGAGCTGGCCGAGCTGCTCGAGAGCCTGCACGGCGCCGGCTGCTGCCTCTACGACCTCGACCCGAGCCAGATCGTCATCGAAAAGGGCGGGCGGGTCAGGCTCTACGCCGTCTCGGGCCTCTACCCGTCCGGCACGTTGCCCCCGGGCGCCCTGGGCGTCTTTTGCGCCCCCGAGGTGCGGCGGCGCATGAGCTACCGCGTCAGCGCGGCCGCCGACGTCTACGCCTGCGCGCTGCTGCTGTACGCGCTGCTCGCCAAGCGCGCGCCCCTCGACGCTGACAGCGACCCGGCCCTGCTCTGCACACCCCGGGTGTTTCGTCCGGAGTGCCCGCTCGGCATCTGGCCCTACCTGAAGCCCTGCCTCGACCCGAACCCGGCGCGGCGTGTGGGCCATGCCCGCGGCTTCCGCCAGGCGCTCGAGCTGGCCCGGGCGCGCATGATCGCCGAAGCCAAAGCCACCGAAGACCAGGTGCCGGTGATCCTCGAGGGCTGGGCCGAGCAGCATGCCGGCCTCGCCAAGGCCCGCCGGGGCAGTGGCCAGCAGGACCGGGCGCTCTCGGTGACCGACGAGACCGGCAAGACCGGGCTCTATCTGATCTCCGACGGCGTCTCCCGGTCGCGCTACGGCGACGGCGCCTTTGCCGCCGAGCAGGTCGAATGGGCGGCCCTGCAGCGCTGGACCGGCCTCGAAAAGGGCGGACCGCAGGCGCTCGAGCTGCAGCACGCCCAACGCGCCGACATCCTCAAGCAGATCTCGCGCAGCGCCGGCAAGAAGATCGCGACCGAGATCAACGCCAAGCACGCGCCGATTCCCAACGAGCCGAACCAGGTGATGTCGGCGACGTTGGTGGCGGCCTTTGTCGTCCACGGCGACGCCACGCTCGGCAACCTCGGCGACTCCCGCGCCTATCTCGTGCGTGACGGCGTCATCGAGCAAATCTCGATCGACCACGATCGCTGCACCGATGCGCTGCGCTTGGGCTTGAGCTTCCGCGAAGCCGCCCACGTCCAGATGGGCACCGCCCTGACCCGCGTCGTCGGCCGCGTCGTCATCGACGAAGACGGCACCTGCCGGCCTGATCCGTTTGAGCCCGAGCTGTTCCGCTTGCGGCTGTTGCCGCTCGATCGCCTGGTGCTGTGCTCCGATGGCGTCGCCGACTTCGCGGCCGGTGCTGGCGCTCCGCACGCCGAGCAGGACGCGCGCATCAAAGAGACCGTCCTGCAGTACGAGGACCCCGCGCGGGCGGCCTTTGAGCTGGTGGTGTTGGCCAACCGCGCCGGCGGCTACGACAACATCTCCTGCGTCGTCCTCGCCGTTCACGCCGCCTGAGCTGCTGGCCGGTCGCGACCCGAATCTCGCGCAACTTCCAGGACTTAACCGTAACCGGAACGGTCCAGGGGTTTCGTCGTCGACAAAAGTCATGGACCGTTCCGGTTACGCCCCGTTCCGGCCAAAACGCCGTCACCACAGGCGTTTCGGCCGCGCTGTCGAGCGCTGGCTAGCGGCTGCAGAAGACGCAGAGCTCCTGCCGGTTCGACGGCAGCTGCGTCACCCAGGTCGACATGCGCAGCTCGCGCTCCAGGCGATTTCGCCACTGGGGCAGTTCACCGATGTGCTCCCAGCTGCCCAGCTTCAGCGTGAACAGCGCCCCGCGCAGCGTGTCGCGGGTGTGCTGGATGACGCGCTCGACACCGGCGATGGCCGCGTGCGGCCGCTGGTTGATGTCGACGATCAACATGCGCGCCGGTGCCCGCAACGCCTGCGGCAGATCAAAGGCCTGCTGTGCCGAGCAACGCAGATGCGTGAAGCGCGGATCCTTCAGGACGCGCTCGTCCATGGCATTGGGGTCGACGCCGACGACGACGCAGCCGCGGTCGAGCAGGGCCCGGGTGACGCCACCCGGCGCGCAGCCGACCTCGACGACGGCGTCGCCCGGGGCCAAAGGCAGGGACCACAGGCGCGCCGCCTCTTCGAGCTTCAACCAGGCCCGCGACGGCGCCGACTCCGGCACGGCCAACCGCGGGTTCCCGCCCGGCGACGGCGACAGCCCCGGCTGGTGCACGTGCAGCCCGACCCACGTCGTCACGCCCGCGCCGGCCGGGCGCGTGACGGCGGTGACGACGACGTCGCCGGCGGCTGCTGCGTCGGGTCCGTCGCCGGCGTCGCCGTGGTCGCGCTGAACGATCGCGCCGTGCTGCGCGGCTGTGGCAGCGACGTCGAGGTCTTTGCCGAGCGACAGGCACACCCGCCGGGCGAGCACCGGGCGCGGCAGCTGGTCGAGCGTCAACGGTCGCTTCGCCTTTGCGGTGACGAAGCCCGCCGTCGA
>JBKJNL010000468.1:0-2911 GCA_046593615.1 Myxococcota bacterium
GGCGAAGCTGACGGCGACCTCGCCGGCCTCGAAGCCGCCCTCGAAAGCAGCGATGGCGGTGACGCCGCCGTGCAGGCAGCCCAGGCTGTGCACGAAAAAGGCGCCGCCGGAGAAGCCCGTGGCAAAGGTCTTTTTGACGTCGACACAGGCGTTGTCACCGACATCGGCGAGGATGGCGTCGACGGCGGCGAAGTCGGGGTTGTCGCCGGGGAGGCGAAAGGTGTCCCACGACAAGACGTCGGGCCGGAACAGGTTCTGGTTGTTGCCGTCGACGTAGATGACGAGGGCGTCGTCGCCGAGCGGGCCCTCGAGGCCGAAGCTCTCGCGGCTGCCTTCGACGCTGGTGGCGGCGGACGCGCGGCACACGTTGTCGGCGGCGTCGAAGTCGAGGCACTCGGCGTCGCCGTGGAACACCAGCACCACCGGCGTCGGCTTGTCGTCGTCGTAGCCGGCGGGGACGTGGATGCCGTAGGTCCGTGGGGTGCCGTCGACGTCGACGCTCAACGGGTAGGTGAAGCCGACCTCGACGGATTGATCCTGGCCGCAGCCCGGCGTGCCTCCGGGCGGCGGCGGGTCGCACGACGCCACCAGCGCGGTCACACCGACGACGACGAAGCGTCCGACGACGCCGCCGACCAGGACCCCGCCGACCACGAAGACGCCGCAGACGACGCCAACGGCGGAGCGCAGGCGCGAGAGGTCGCCGGAAGAGCGGATGGTCATGTGCCCTCGGGGTAGCCGCCGCTGCCGCCGACTGCACGCGCTTTCGCGGGGCACCGCCCTCGGGACACGGCGGTCGGGACACGGCGGGCGGGACACGGCGGGTGGGTCGCCGTCGGCGGCCACCTGGGCTAATGCGTCGTCGTCGTCGTCGTCGTCACGCACCTGGAGGCTCCCATGGGTTTGTTCACCGGCAAGGTCGTCATCGTCACCGGCAGCGGCAACGGCATCGGCAAGGCAGAAGCCATGGCCTTTGCCAAAGAGGGCGCCCGTGTCGTCGTCAACGACGTCGGCGGCGCCCGCGACGGATCGGGCAAGGACGCAAAGACCGCCGACACCGTCGTCGCCGAAATCAAGGCCGCGGGCGGCGAGGCCGTCGCCACCTACACCAGCGTCTCCGACCTCGACGGCGCCGAGAACATCGTCTGGACGGCCCTCAACAAGTTCGGTCGCGTCGACGTGTTGGTGAACAACGCCGGCATCCTGCGAGACAAGGCGTTGTTGAACATGCAGGTCGCCGAGTGGGACGCCGTCGTCGACGTGCACCTCAAGGGCTCGTTCTTGATGACCCGCGCGTTTGCCCGGGCCATCAAGGTGCAGGGCCCGGCTCCCGGCGCTGGCTCGTACGCCATCGTCAACACCACCTCGATGTCGGGGCTGCTCGGCAACTTCGGCCAGGCCAACTACTCGGCGGCCAAAGCCGGGCTGTTCGGATTGACCCGCACGTCGTCGATCGAGCTCGCGAAGCTCGGCTGCCGCGTGAACGCCATCGCTCCCGTGGCCCTGACGCGCATGACCGAGGACATCGCCATGTTGAAAGACATGGGCGTCGACCAGATGGGTCCCCAGCACATCGCGCCGGTGGTCACGTGGTTGGCCAGCGACATCGCCAAAGACGTCAACGGCCGCATCTTTGGGGTCCATGGGCCCAAAGTCTTTGAGTACTCGATGGCCCAGTCCAACGGTGTCGACGCGGCCCCCGGCGGCGGCGATTGGACGCCGGAAATGCTCCAGGAGAACCTGAGCAAAATCGAGAAATGACCTGAAGAGCCACCTGAGAGGTCAGGTGAGGAAATTCCAGAAGGCACATGAGGTTGTCGACGCTGCCGCGAGACCTCACCCCCGCCCCCTCTCCACGGGCGCGTCGCAAAGCCTCGCTGTGGAGAGGGGGAGGAGCATTGCTTCAGGCGGGATCGTCGACGCAGGCGTCGCCAAGCCGGGATCGTCGACGGTCCGACGACGACGATGCGCGGCCAATTCTCCTCCCCTCTCCACAACGAGGCTCGGCGAGTGGCAGTGGAGAGGGGCCGGGAGGTGAGGTCTCCGCTTGGCCAACGACCCACTCTCTAGTTGACATAACCCAAGACCTGTCAACCGAACATCAGCCGGAGAAAGTGTGACCCGACGGTCATCATCCGCCGATC
Source organism: Myxococcota bacterium (assembly GCA_046593615.1). Taxonomy (GTDB): domain Bacteria; phylum Myxococcota; class UBA727; order UBA727; family VGSZ01; genus VGSZ01. Next base: position 2,145 of record JBKJNL010000468.1, read on the forward strand.
GCCGGACGCGGCCCGGCGCTGGACCCGCGACAAGGTTCCCATGCGCATCGTCGTCGCCCCCCTCGTGATCGCTGGCTTGTTCGGCTGCGGCTCCGCCCTCGACGGACACGACGATGGAGACGACGACCACCACGACTTTGCCGAGGTCGTCCACGGCGCCGGCTCCGACGAGTTCGCGTTGACCGCCGCCGGCGCCTGGTCGCCCGACGGTGACATCGTCGCCGCCGGCGATGCCCAGACCGTGCAGTACGACGGCGCCCCGCCCTACGACGGCGGCGCCAACTGCGCCGGCAACGCCACCCCCGGCGCCCGCACCTTGCGTGACGTCGTCGTCGCCAGCTTTCCGCAGGTCGAGACCGTCGGCATCTACAACTGCCGCGTCATCGGCGGATCGAACTCGATGTCGCTGCACGGCGTCGGCCGCGCCCTCGACGTCATGATTCCGACCCTCGGTGGCGACGCCGACAACGGCAGCGGCGACCCCCTCGCCGCCTGGCTGATGGAGAACGCCGAGACCCTCGGCCTGCAGCTCATCATCTGGGACCACACCATCTGGTCGACGTCGCGGAGCCCCGGCTCGCGGGTCCGCGCGTACAGCGGCAGCAACCCGCACGTCGACCACCTGCACATCGAAATCAACGAAGAAGCCGCCTTTGAAAACCTCGCCTGGTACGGCGCTCCCGTCGGGCAGGGCGGGGCAGGGCTCGCTGGTGTCGCCGGGGCCGACGGGAGCGCCGTACCAGGCGAGGTTTTCAAAGGCGGCTTCT
>JBKJNL010000482.1:0-2587 GCA_046593615.1 Myxococcota bacterium
GCGACGATTCGCGGGAACGGGTTGCTGACCCTTTCGGCACCCTGCCTTGAGTCGGTGGGCACCAATGCAGGCGATGATGATCTCAACATCGCGCGAAACAGCGCGGAGTTGACCTGCGAAGAAATGCTGGTTTTTCTATGCGCAATTGATCGGGCCCCGTCGCCCTCTGAGCTGACATTCGAGGATTCCGCTGGAAATCCGTGCCCGACCGACTGCACATCGGTGGTCGCGCCCGCCTGCCTCAACTGAGCTGAGCTGAGCTGAGCTGAGGCAGCCGCAGAGCTTCAACGCCGCAGCGAGCCCACCAGCACTTGATCGGACAAGCCGCGCACAACGCCCAGCCGCCCACGCGCGGCGGCGGCGCCGGCGCCGGCGAACAACGACGCCAGGTGTTTGTGCGGCAGCGAGGCGACCACGGTGCGGCCGCGCGCGAGGGCCGTGAGGCCGGCTTCCTGCCCGGCGGTGCCGGCCAGGCAGATGACCCAGTCGCCGACGCGCAATGAAGACAACTCTTTCAGGGCGCCGGTGTCGTCGATGTCGCGGCCGTCGTCGTCGTTGGCCTGGCGGCCTTCGTCACCGACCACGGCGGCGCCGTCGACGACGATCCACAGGCCGTCGGTCTCGTGGAACGCGTTGAACAGCTCGTCGCCGTCGGCGACCTCTTTGTCGATGAACCAGCCGGGCAGGGCGAGCTTGTCGGCGTGGGGCAGGCGGGCGAACAGCGGCACCTCGGCGACCAGTGAGGCCAACAGCCGCTCGCGCACGAAGCCGAGCAGAGCCAGGCGCGCCGACGGGTGCTTCTGCACGAGCTCGGAGACGGCGAGGCGGTCGATCTCGAAGTACTCGAGGTCGGTCTCGGCGATCATGCTGGCCTGGCGCACCTCGGCGGCGACGAGGGCAAAGACGCCGGCGACGTCGCCGGGGATGAGCTTGCCGAGCTCGATCTCGACGCCGTCGACGAGGCGGGTCACGCGCGCCGTGCCCTTGGCGATGATCAAGCACGAGTCGCCAGGGTCGCCCGGCGAAAAGACGACGTCGCCGGCCTGGGCCCGCTGCATCACCATCGCGTGGCCGAGCGAGACAAAGGCGCTGGCGTCGAGCGACGAGAACAAGGGCACGCGCGTCAGCACGCTGTCTTCGAGCAGGGCCGGCGGCTCAAGCGGATCGCCGTCGCCCGACGGATCGAGGGGCTCGATGTCGGCGTCGTCGACGTCGTCGACGTCGATGGTGGCGCCGACCTCGTCGGCCTCGCGGATGATCTGCAGCTCCGACGTCGGCTCGGGTCGGATGGCCCGCCAGATGCCTGTCGCCGTGCGCGGCAAGCCTTCGGGCAGGGCCTCGATGCCGCCGTCACCGCCGGGCACGGCGCCGTCGTGGATGGGCACGGCCACGCGACCGCGGTTGGTGACGTCGGCGGCGCGGGTGCGGGCGTAGAGCTTGGCCAGGAACAGCAGCGTCTCTTCATGCTGCGCGTTCACCTGCAGCAGTTCCTTGAGCACGGCGATGGCCTGCAGCGGATGGCCGGCCAGCGAGAGGTAGCGGGCCACGGCGCCGTAGTGGGCGACGGCGTCGTTGCCGTCGTTCAACAGCCGGTAGGTGCGGGCGATGCGCATGCGGGCATCGAGATCCATGGGGCGCTCCTCGAGCCGCTCTTTGAGCAGCTTGAGGTTCTTCTTCAGCTCGGACTTCGACGGCATCGTCGACATGGACGGTCAGCGCTCCTCGGCGCGCGCCCCACAGGGGCGCGTTTCAGTGCGGAGAAATACGCGGTTCGCGCCCCGGCCGCGACTTCGCCGACGAAAGCCGCCGGCCGCGCCGGCTACTTCTTCTTCGGCGGCTGCTTTTTCTCGAAGACCCGGGCCACGGCGCTGGCGTCGGCGTCGTCGACACCGAGCTGCAGGTAGCGGCGCACCCGGGCCGGATCGAGCGTCTCGCCCATGCGCGCCAGGCACAGCAGCATGTGGAACCTCGTGGAACCCGACAGCTCCGTCGTCGACGAATGCAGCTGGGTCTCGATGAGGTTCTTCAGCTGCGCAAAGATCTCGCCGAGGTTCTTCTGCTCGTTGCGGTGGTGGTCGAGGATCATGGCCAGGCCCCGCCAGGCGGCATCGCGCTGCTCGGGGGCGCCGGTCATCGCCATGGGCATCAGCTGGCCCACCGACGTGATCTCGCCGATCTTGCCGACGGCGATCAGACAGTCGACGACGCGAAAGGCCTGGGCCAGCGATCGGTAGAGCGCGGGCAGCACGGCGGGGTCGCCGATCTCGCCGAGGGCCCAGATGACGGCGCGGCTCTCGTAGAACCGCTCGGGCGAGATGAGCTCTCGCAGCAGCCGCGCGGCCGGCTGAAAGCGCCCCAGTCCAATCAAGCGCGCGGCCGTGGCGACGACGCCGGGGTCGCTGTCGGCGAGCCGTGTCAGCTGCTCGCGCAGCACCGCCGGATCGCGGGCGATGGCCAGGGTCTTCATCACCAGCGCCTGCTGGTCGGGGCTCTTGCCCGACAGCTGCATGCGCACGCGCTCGAGCACGGCGCCTGGCACACCCGCGGGTGGGGCTCTCGTGGCCCCGGCCGCCTGCTGGTTGGCCGG
>JBKJNL010000640.1:0-10494 GCA_046593615.1 Myxococcota bacterium
CGAAGAAGATCGTTGCGACGCCGCGAGCCCAAAAAGACATCGTGAATTGTTCGGTGTGGTGGATGAACCACCACCCATCCCGCCCGACAGCGTTTGACGACGAGCTCGCTCGCGTCACCGAGCTGATCCTCTTGTTTCCCGACAGCTCACCAGCAGCGCGAGGTGTCCGCTACAAGAACGCGCGCATGCGGGTTCTCGTCGAGACCGAGCACCTGTTGGTCTACCGCCATCGAGGCAACCTCATCACGGTCCTCGCCGTGCTGGCGTCGAGAGCGACGGCCCAGCGGCCGTAGCCGCCGGCTGCTCCTTAGCCGCTGAGAGAGCCGGCCAGCGGGCTCCAGAATCGACGGCGCGCGCCGATCGCCAGCCGGGCTAGCCTCGACGTCGATGGCCTTGCCTGCTCGCCTCTTGCTCGATCTCGCTGCGTCGCTGACGCCGGCCTGGGCGTCGTCAGCCGAAAACCGCACTCCGGGAAATTTCCGCGTCCGACGACGCCACACGCGGATACTTCGTCGACCACGACATGAAGCCCCGATGGACCCGAAAGGCCGCGTAGGCCCTGTCCTTCGCGGGGGGCCATGCGACCGAGCCGCCTGTTTCTCGTGGTTGCGCTTTGCTCGGTGGCTGCTGTGGTCGCTCGCCCGGCGAAAGCGAAGGCGAACCTGCCGGCGAGGGCGAGGGCGAATCTGCCGGCGGAGGCGAGGGCGAACCTGCAGGCGAGGGTGAGGGCGAACCTGCAGGCGAGGGCGAGGGCGAAGCGCCGGGCTTCTGCACCGGCGAATCAAGCTTCTTGCTGGAACGGACCGGTCAACATCCGGTGGCGGAAGCTCGGCGTCAGCCAGGCCGCCCTGACCATCGCCGTCGATGACGTCGTGCTGGCGACGGGAGCCGGTGACCTTCGGAAGCTGTTCGACACCGCAGCCAGGCATGCCGATGCTGACGTCGTTGTCTCCGGGCACGTCGATTTTGCCGACGGCACTCGGGTCTCCGTTGCCCGCCGTGTCCGGCTCGTCGCGCGCCCGCCCCTGCTAACAGTTGTGGAGCCGGTCCAGTGGCTCCGTGTCGTCGTCACGCCCGGCGAGACCGCTTCATGGTCGGCCCAAGCAACCGCCGCTGATCCATGCGGTGTCGCCGAGCTGGTTGTCGACGTTGATGGCGCGCTGCTCCCGCTCGAGGACAACGTGGCGGTGCCGCTCTCGCGAAACACCAATCACGTCCCAGACCTCGTCGACCACCACTTCGCTGCCAGCGACGAATTCGGCAACGTGGCCGTCGAAGACCGAGTGGTTGCCGTCGCCAATGAGCTGAGACGCGTCGATACCTTGTCCAACGGCTTGTTCCGCGGCCCCGTTCGCGTGGGCGACGACGGCGATCGCGTTGTCATTTTCGGCGGCAGTCTTCATCGTTTTCGAGACAACGATCTGCGCCTGGTGCGGGCTGACGACGACATCGTGATCAGTGGCGGCGTCGTTTTTGCCAATGACAACATCAGCAACTTCGTTTGGCATGTGGTCGTTGCCGACGGGACCGGCTCGAGAATCACTGACATCAACGCGCTCACACGGCCGATGGGCCCCCCGAGGGTGCTGGCCGATGGGCGGATGCGCCGCCGGCCGCGACAAGGCCGCGACGGCTCAGCCGCCGCCAAGGGCGGAGATCGTCAGGTGCGCGACCGACGGGTAGATGAACAAGCTCGAGGCATCGACCAGCGTGGAGCGGGATGAAGAACGACAGCGCGACCACCTTGGCCAGCTCGTCCTCGAAGTGCCGCAGCACCGTGCCGGTCGCCGTCTCGGCGACGAACAGCAGCACCAGCCAGGTGATGCGACTCTTCACGACGCGGCCGATCTTCTGCTGGAAGCAGGGCACCGCGGCGCCGACGCCGGCCAGCACCCCGCCCTGGCTCAACAGGCCAGCGCCTGCTCGATGATCACCCGCCGTTCCGGCGCGAGCACGCTCAGGCTCACCAGCTGTTGCGACGGCGTCAGCGGCGCCAGGATGGCGGCTGCGTGTTCGGTCGGCAGGAAGTCGATGATGTGGCGCGCCCGGGTGACATCGAGCTCGGCGAACACCGACGACGACACCACGCTGTGGGCGGTGCGCAGCAAGGTGGCCGCGCGGCGGTCGGCGGCGGCCTCGACGATGCGGCGGGCGACCTGAGGGTGCGGCGCGACAGGGCTCGGCCGAGGTTGGCGGGGCGCACGCTCGTCACCGCCTCGCGCAGCGCAGCGTCGTCGCCCTTGAGCGCGGCATCGACGGCGGCGAAGTCGGCGACGGGGAGGGCACTCTTGACAGTCTCTTCGGTGGCGGCGCTCCTCTTGGACCTCGGGCGGAGCGAGCGCGCAGACCAGCACTGCCCGCTCCTTGCCGTCAACGTGCTGCCCCGGCCAGTGTTCCCCCGTGCTGAACCAACGCTGCGCCCTGGCCACCGGGATTGCCCTGGCGCTGTCATCGATGGCGACCATGGCCCAGGGCCCGACGACGACGACGCCTGCGCCCTCGACGCCGGAGTCGTCGGAGTTGGTGCAGACGTCAGCGCCGGCGTCAGTCGAGACAGCGGCCTGGGTGCCGACGACGTCGGGGCCGATGTCTGCGCTGACCGCACCGCTGACGCCGCCGGGTCGGCTGACCCTGCAGCCGATCGGGCTGACGACCTTCCGCCGCGGCATCCACGACGACGACGGTCGGTTGTCGGCGGTGGCCGTCGGCGCCAGCTTCACCACCCAGGTTTTCGTCGAAGCCGGGGTGCTGGACTGGGCTGCGGTCGGCGCGCAGGGCCAGGTGTCGGCCGACCGCGGCGGCATCGAGCCCAACGACACGCTGTTGTTCGGACGCTTCGCCTGGAGCGACGGCGTCGATACACCCCACCGCCTCGCGACCTTCATCGTGCAGCTCACGCTGCCCACCGGCGACGTCGACGAAGGTGCTGGCGACGGCGCCTGGGTCGGCACCGTCGGGCCGAGCTTCACGCTCTATCGGCGACCGTTTGTCTGGCACCTCGACGCACTGGTGTCGTTGGCATTGCCCGACGACGCCGGCCAGCGCGTGCGCCCGCAGGCGTCGTGGGCGTTGGCCGTCGAGGTGCCGCTGCCCTTCGTCGGCGACCGCCTGGCCGGGTTGCTCGAGCTCACCGGGCGCCACCAGCAGAGCCCGTTCGACGACGTCCTTGCGCCCACGGCTGGACCACCCGAGCACGAAATCGTCATCGGCGTCGGCGTCGAAATCATTGCCAGCGACGAGTTGCAGGCGCTGCTCGGCTGGCAGCGCACGCTCCTGGGTCGCAACGTCGACGCTGTCGATTCCTTCGTCGTCACGCTGGTGCCGCTGCTCTGAACTGAAACCGTTCTCGCGCTCTGTCCGTGAGCGGCGCCGAGTGCCGGCGAGTGCTGCCACGCCGCACCCGACCCGCAGGCGCTCTGCCCGCCCGAACGGCGCGCGACGGACCTCAGGAGGCGTCTGATGCTGACCCTCCCCCGGCGACCGGCAAGCGGTCGACCGGTGGCCCCCCTCCCGACTCCGGCGTTTCGCTCCGCTCACGCAACGCCGCCGAGAGGCCGCGGCGGGGCCGGTTCTGCCGGATTTGCCGGCGCGCACCGGCGCCGTCGACGTCGTGGGCAAAACGCCGCACCGGCGTCATGACCAAGCCTTGACTTGATCCGGAAAAAATACCTGCGCAGACATGCATGCCACGGCGGAAGTTGCCACACTGTGGCCATATGGCCCGCATCCTCCCCCTCGCCGTCGTCGCCATGACCCTTCTCGCCGGAGCTTGCGGAGCACCCTCGGACACCTTCATCGTGCCGCAGATGTCGGCCTGCGGTGGCGCCGCCGAGCCTTCGACGCTGCGGGTCATGACCTACAACATCAAGTGGGCGACGCTCTCTTCACTTGAGGCCATCGGCGACGTGCTGGCCACCGAGAACCCCGACATCGTGGCCCTGCAAGAGGTCGATCTGAATGCCGAGCGCACCGGCGGCGAAGACCAGGCCGGCGTCCTCGCCGAGCGCCTCGGCATGAACTACGCGTTCGCCGCCGCCCGCACCGAAGGCACCGGCGACTTCGGCGTCGCCCTGCTGAGCAAGCTGCCCTTCGCCGACGCCCAGCGCATCGAGCTGCCCGCCGACGACCCCCTCGAGACCCGCGTCGCCCTCGACGCCGGCCTGTGCTCCGGCGGCCGCGTGGTGCGTGCCGTGACCACGCACATCGACGTGCTCCCCTGGGCCGGCGTGCAGAACACGGCGTTTCTGGCCAAGCACGTTAGAGAATCGGTCGGCGCCGGCTCGATGGTGGTCGGCGACTTCAACGCCCAGCCGGGCGACCAGCAGGTCAAGAACGTGACCGACGGCGGCTTTCTCGACAGCTTCCTGCCCTTCGGCAACGAGGGCACCTTCGGCAACATGCGCATCGACTACGTCCTCGTCGACGAGCCCTTCAACAAGGTCACTGCCGGCCGCATCATCGACACCGACGCTTCCGATCACCGACCCCTGGTCGTCGATGTCGACATCCCCGAAGGGGCCTGAGCGGACAGCACGTCGTGATGGCCGCCTGGATGCTGTCGAGCTCCATGAGCCCGTCGACGTCGACGTGATGCCGGCGCTCTCCGTCATCGCTGGCGCCGCTTGCACCAGCGCCCCCTGAGCGATGCTCACGGGCGCGCCTCCAGCTCAGCTCAAGGGCTTCTGCCGCCGCTGCGGCTGCGACCACGTCTGGGACAACGACGTCGACGCCGCTGTCAGCGCCCTTGCCGCATTGTTCGCCGACCCCGGCGAAGTCGACCGCGGCCTGCTCGACGCCTCGCCCGGCAAGATGGTCGGCGTCGTCGTCGTCGACGACGGCAGCGTCTTGCGCGCCTACTCCGGCGATCTCGGCGGGCAGGAGGACCAACCGGGGTGGGCGCCTTGTCTGGTGCAGCGCTCCGACACCGCCGCGCTGCAAGCCGAGACGTGGGCCGTCGTGAACGCGGCGACGACGACGGCAGCGGCAAAGAAGCAGGCGTCGCAAACGTTGATGAAGGCGATGCACCAGGCGACGCGCATCAGAAGCGCCGGCGGCGTCGACCTCGGCGTCGTCGACATCGTTGGACATCAGCGCTTGCCGTCGGGCATCGGCGACTGCGCGCTGCCCAAGCTGTTCGTGGCGGCGCACCGGCGGGGCGCGCGGCCGCGGGCGTTTGCTGAGGCCTGGTGGGGACCAGCCCACGGCTCCCGTCGTCATGCCGTGGTCCAGCCGCCGTGCACGGGGCGGTGCGTGCCGCTGCTCGGCCACCTGCTGTGCACGGTCCGGGGGTAGACGAGAGGAGACGCCAGACCGCGCGCTCTCGTCGAAGTCACGCGGCTCGCAGTCCCCGTCAGCGTCCCGTCAGCGTCCGCTCGGGCTCGGTGGCGCCGTGCAAGAGCGCCCTGACCCGGATCGAGCGGCCGACGGCCTCCATGAGCCCGCCCCGCTTCACCAGGGCCGCGCCGAAGCGGAGCAAATCGTTGGGTCCCCCCAGCGCGTGAATGCCGAGCTCGACAAAGATCGCACGCACCATTTTGGCCGCGGCTTCTTCGCCGAGCAGGTTCTTCAGCTTGATCAGCGCGGGGTCGCCAAAATCGATGTCGACATCGTCGGCTACGACCACGCCGTCGCCTTTGCCGCCACCGAGGCAGCGCCGGGAGCGTCGAGGCGGCCGATGATGGTGACGAACGTCGGGTTCGTCATGCCGGTCACGAGGAACGTGCCGACGTAGCCGCGCAGCTGTTCGGCGGCGATGCGCTCCTGCTCGGCGGCGCTGAAGGTGCGACCGAGCTTCGCAGCGAGGCTGGCGACGTCCATCTTGGACTGCTGCGTCAGCAACCCGTGCATCGCATCGAGCAGCTGCTCGTACTCGGCGAACCCGGCGTTGATGGCGTCGGCGTCGGCGTCGGCGACGAGGCGCTGCAGCTCGAGGGCGTCGATGCGGGCGTGCTGGGCTTCTTCAAGCCAATGCTGCTTGAGGAGGCGCGTGAAGAGGGGGTCGACGCCGCCGTCGTCGCGGGCGCTCTCGGTGTAGTGCTGCTGGGTCATCCACTCGATGTGCAGCGTGATGAGCAAGACCGCGATGCGGTGCTTGCCCAGGATGGCGCCGGCGACCTCGGAGGCCGACGACAAGACCTCGCACGGTGCGGTGAAGCCTTTGTCGAAGCTGCGGCGGTAGCGGGCGAACAGCTCCTGGTGCTTGAGCTCTTCGTCGGCAAAGCGCACCAGGGCCCGCAAGGCCACGTGGTCGCCAAACATCTCGGCCGAGGCGTGCTCGACGACGGTGGCGAGGATGAATTCTTCGACAAAGGCAAAGAGGTTCAGGTAGGCGTTGCCCGTGATCTGGTTGAGCTTGCGCCGCGCGTCGGCATCGAGGAAATCGAGGCTCTTCGTCGGTGCCAGGCTCTCGGGCAGAAACGGACGCGTGAAATCGAGCGGCGTGCCCTCCGGGAACACGTCGTCGAGCTTCCAGCTCACCTTTTCCGAAATGTCGACGCACGCCTGGTAGGAATAGGTGAGTTGCAGGTCCACGATTCTCCCTTGCCCCCCGGGTAGCGGGACGGTAGCCGTCGCGCGCTCGACCCGTAAACAGTGCTCCGCGTTGTGTCGATCTCGGTGCAGCGGCGGTCTTCGCGGGGCTCTCGTCGTCGATGGACATCGATGGACATCGATGGACATCGATGGACATCGGGAGGCCGAGCGGCGCCACCGAAGCCTCTCGCGCCGGTTTTCCGCAAATGGCCACAGCACGACCTCGTTGGGCTACGAGGCTGCTCCCCGTGTCCGGAGCACCCATGGTCGTTGCCCAGCAGGCGCCCCGCTTCACGCTCTACGAGCACCGCCCCTCGCCCTTCTCGGTGGCCGTGCGCGTCGCGCTGCACGAATGCGAGGCGCCCTTCGTCGGCCGCCCTGTCGACCTGTCGGGACCGCGGACCACAGCGCTGTTGCGGCGCAGCCCCTTTGGTCACGTGCCCGTTCTCGTCGAGCACCGCCCGGCCGGCGAGCTGCCGGTGTTTGAGTCGCCGGCCATCTTGCTGTTCCTCGCCGAGCGTTTCCCGGCGTCGCCGCTGGCCCTGGGTGATCTCGCCTTTCGCGCCGAAGCCCTCGGCTGGCTGTTTTCGTTGTCGACGCACTTCACCGTCGATCTCTGGAAGGTGCTCGTGCAAGAGCACGTCCTCGACGCCTCCGAGCGCTCGCCCAAGGTCGCCAGCCGCGCGCGCACGGCGTTCGTGCACGGGCTCGAGGTCCTCGAGAAGAACGTCAGCCAGCGGCCGTTCCTGGCCGGCGCCTATTCCATCGCCGACACGTTCGCGACGCCGCTGCTCGACCTGCTCGAGCAGCTCGACATCGACCTCGACACCCTGCCGCGCATCCGCTCGTGGCGGCAGCGCCTGCGCGACCGCCCCTCGTACGCCGCCGCCTGGCCGGGCGAAGACGAAGACGACGACTGACCGTCGACAAGTCATCAGCGGCGCCAATCATCGGGCGGTGGTGCAACGCACCCGCCCGACGACGACGACGAACCGCAAGCCTCAGCCGCTCGACGGCGGGACGCAGGCCTTGCTGTCGTCGGCTTTGCCTTCGACGAACGTGATGTTCGAGCTGCAGTTGGACTCGTTGTCGGCGCTGCGGTCGCCGTTGCAGTCGACCTTGTCGTCGCAGATCAAGAAGCAGTAGTTGCTGCCGTCGGTGTGGACGACGCAGGCGCTGCCGCCGGGGCAGTCGCTGTCTTCGAGGCAGGCGTCGATGCCGCAGTAGCCGCCGGCGAAGTCGAGGCAACTCTGGTCGTCGGCGCAGTCGTCGTTGCCGGCGCACTCGCGGCCCACGCCGCTTTGTTGGGCGGGCGTGCCACCGCACGACGAGGCCAACGCAAAAGCCGAGATGAAAAAGGCAAAAAGCAGGAAGCGGTTCATGGCGGCACCGTAGCCGGCTTCGGAGGCCTTCGTGCAGCGCGGCCGGCGTTGTCGACGTGAAACAGCAGCGCCTGGGCTCTGGGCCGATGATCTGGCCAGTTTTTTCGGCGGCAGACAGACGGGTGCTAGCGTTTCGGCGTCTGCCTCTTGGAGGATGCATGCGTTCACTCGCCGCCCCGCTCTTCGTCATCGTCGCCGCGCTCCCGGCTTTTGCCGCGCCCCACATCGAGGACGTGAAGGTCCAGGGCCGCGATGCCAAAGACGGCGGAGGTGTCGACGTCGTCGTCACGGCCTCCGAACCCCTGACCTTCCAGTCGTGGAAGAAAACCTCGCCGGGGCATGGCGCCATCGTCGTCGATCTGCTCGACGCCGAAGGAACAGCCCGCACGATCGCCGGCATGGGCCCGCTGCGCGCGGTCGAGATCACGCGCCACGACGCCCGCGGCACCGCGCTCACGCGCCTCTCGCTGCCGCTGCTGTCGACGCAGGACTACGACGTGTCGGCCCGCGGCAACACCGTCACCATCTCGGTGTTCGGCCAGGGCACCACCAAGAAGCTCGACGTGCAGGCCACACTCAAGCCCGACACACCCGTGCTCATGGCCAGCAGCACGCTCACCGAGCGGGGCACCGACAAGGGCGCCAACAAGGGCACCGAGCCGGGCATCACCGACGGCGAGATGGGCCGGGCGACGGCGACCGACGCTCCGACGTATGCCCAGGCGGCGGCCGCGGGCGCGCGCCAGATGACCTACATCGGCTTCAAGAACAGCGGTGGCCAGAGCCGCGTCTTCGCCCGCATGAACGACGCCGCCGAATTCAACGTCCGCAAAGAGGGCGACAACCTGATCGTCCTGGAGATCAAAAACGCAACCATTCCGTTGCGCAATAACAAGAACCACCTCGACGCCACCTTCTTCGACAGCCCGGTCAAGATGATCACGCCGTCGGAGATCGAAGACGCTTCGCCCACCATCCGCATCACCATCGAGATGAAGTCGGCCGTGCCCTTTGAGACCAAGGTCGAAGGCCGCGAGATTTCGATCTACTTCAAGAAGTAGCCAACGGTCGTCGTCTGTCGTCGTCATCTGCACCGCGCCGGCTTCAAGCCGGCGCGTTCGTTTTCACAGGTCGATGTCAGCGCACGCGGGCCCGGCGCAGGGCGCCGAGCAGCTCATCGAGCACCAGCGGATCGGCGTCGGGCTCGACGTAGAGCAGGCGGCTGGCGATGGCCTCCTGCGCCCGTTGCCACACCGGATCAAACGCGTGGGCCCGCTCGACGACGAGGTGCCACAGCGCTTCGGCGGGCTGGCCCTCGGCGTACACGCCGGGCCGGTGCAGCGTGACGTCCCAGGTGTAGTGGATGGGCACGGTGCCGTCGTCGATGCGGGCCACGGTCTCGAGCGCGGCCTTGACCTGCGCCGACAGCTTCTGGACCCGGTAGTGGCCCGCCGGCAGGTCGCCGTCGTCGTCCATGACGTCGTCGACGTCGACGGCGGCGTCGCTGGCGTTGCCGCGGCGGTGGTCGTCGTGGTCGTCGTCGCCGGCCAATGCGTTGCCGATGCTGGATTCGTCGCCGGCCTCGCCCTCGACGTCGATGGCGGCTTCGTTTCCTTCTCCTGGGTTCTTCGGAAGCGGCGCGCCTGTGCCGCCCTGCCCGCTCAGCCCACTGGCAGCACCGGGGGTCTGCCCGTGTCCCGCGGTCGCCTTCGGGTCGCCCTTGCCCTCTTGCACGCCACGCTCGACGGCGGCGGCCTGGGCCAAGAGGCTCTCGAGGCGGGCCATCTCCCGGGCCTCAGCGGGCGAGCTGGCCTGGGTCGCAGCGCCGCGCACGGCGACGTCGGCGGCCTTTGTCGACGTCGTCGTCGCCGCCTGCGGCCGCGTGGCGTCGGCCTTTGCCTTGTCGCTGGCCTGGCCGGTCGAGGTCGCAGTGCTGTTGGGCGCGCTCGACGACGGCGGCTTCTTCGTCGACGGATCGGCCTCGCTGGCCGACGACGGCAGGTGGCCCTGCGCCACGAGGGCTTCGACGGTCTTTTGATCGAGGGTCGCTGTGGGTGGCAGGCCGGCAGACCCCTGAAACGACGACAGCGCCTGGTCGGGATGCCCCTGGAAGCCGGCGGCGAACAACGACGCCAGCAGCCGCGCCGGGTCGAGCACCTTGTCGACCGGCGTCTGCCGCTCCGCCGGCTTCGGCTCCACGGCTTTGCCAGCTGACGACGACGAAGACGAAGAAGACGGCAGGGTGGCCTGCAGACGCGCGCGCAGCTGGGCGGCGTTGGCGTCGCTGCGCTGTCGGTTGGCGGCCTGCTGGTTCGGGTCGATCGCCTTGCGCTCCGCCGGCAGCTGGGTCGCCGGCGTCGGAGCCGGCGCGGGCTTCGGCGCGCCCACGCCGAGGTTCTTCAACAGCGAGACGGTGGCGTCGTCGAAGCGGCCGGTCACTGGCACGCCCGCCTCGCGCTGCAGGCTTTGCAAGGCCCGTTGCACCTGCTCCGACGTCGCCGGCTTCGGCGCCTCGGCCTTTGATGACGCTGGCGACGCGGTTGCTGCCGGGCGGCCTTCGAGTTGCTTGCGATCGGTGCTC
>JBKJNL010000687.1:0-10511 GCA_046593615.1 Myxococcota bacterium
TTCGAGGATGCGGAAATACACCAGCCGCGACTTCTCGATCTCGAGCTCGGCCAGCCGGAAATAGAGATCCGGAAGGTAGCGTTCACCCTTCGATCGGTTGATCAAATCCTTGGTGACCTCGAGGGATTTGTCGACCTTCAAGATGTCGCGCTTGAGGCGGGCCAGATCCTGTTTGTCGGCCTCGAGCTTGCCGAGCACTTTGGTTTCTGGAGCCGACGCGCACGACGACACCGACGACGACAGCGGCGTCAACGCCGCCACCGCGAGCAACAGGGAGAGAACGCGTCGCTTCATTGCTGGAAGAGCTCCCCGCCGAAGCAGCGGTTGTCGATGCGGAAGCGGTAGTCGTGCAGCTCGTCGTTCCAGTACTCGCCGTCGAAGCGGTAGTAGACCTCGCGGCTGCCGAGGGGGATGGGCGCCTCGTTGTCGGCGACGGCCTTGCCCGTGCCCTTCTTGAGGCGGCGGAACACTTCGAGCGAGACCTCGTAGTCGACGAGGCGGGCCTGCTCTTCGTAGTCGAGCAATTCGGCGGCGACGTTGTTGGCTTCGTCTTTGACCACGCGATCGAGCTCGCGGTTCACCTCGGCGATCTTCAGGTCGTAGACGCGGCCGAGGTGGGTCGCGAGGCCGTGCTCGTCGGAGAAGCGCTCGACCCGCTCGCGCTCGCGCTGCAGGGTGTCGAGAAAGGCAAAAATGCGGCGGGGCTTCTTGCGCTGCACGGCGGCGGTGCGCAGCACCGGGTCGGTGAGCGGATCGCGGCTGCGGCGCACCTCTGTGAGCGAGCTGCCGTAGCGCCGCAAGAACTCGCGGGCCGCCGCCTTTGCCGACGCGTAGTGGCACAGCTGCTTGTAGGCGAGCGCCTTGAGCACGAAGCGCTCGGGTTTGAAGTACTTTCGATAGCTGGGGGCATCGAGGGTCAACAGGATGCCCAATGTGCCGCGCGAGTCGCCTTTGTAGTATCGCGCCCAGGCCTTTTCAAGGAACAGGTCGGCCTCTTCTTCGGACAAAAAGGCGACGTCGATGGCTTCGTAGGCCGCGAGGGCTTCGTCGAAGCGTTTCTCTTCAAAGTAGAGCTCGGCGAGCACGCGGCGGGCGTCGTTCTTGACGGTGGCCTCGCCGCCCTTGGCTTTGGTGACCTCTTCGAGGGCGACGAGGGCCGCCTGGCGCTTGTCGCGGCGGGCCTTGGAGTCTTTCTGGTGGGTGTCGCGCAGGTCGGCCAGGGCCGTGGCCACGCGGGCCCGCAGCGCATAGCGCTGCACCCGGGCGTCGTCGTCGCCGGAGCTCTTCAGGCGCTCGAAGTGCCGGCCGGCCCAGGTGGGGTGGGCGTCGACCAGGTCGACGCGGCCCTGCTGGTATTCGACGAAGCTCTTGGCGTCGGGGGGCAGGGCGCCGAAGTCGGAGCCAGAGAGAAGGTCGAGGTCGACGAGCTCGTCGTCGTACGGGCGGGTCTCGCGCACCTGCTCGAGCAGCTTCAACGCCTCGGGCAAGAGCTCGGGGCGCTTGCGCTCTTTGGCGACGTTGTAGAGGTATTCGACGCCGGCGTGCGTCAACTCAAGATTGAGGAAAGAGCGGGCGAGATACAGCTCAGCCCACTCATAATGGTCGGCGGTCTGCTCGCTGCCGCGGATGTAGTGCCACATCTTTTCGGCGGCGCCCTCGTAGTCGCCGCCGTCGTAGGCGCGGACGCCGTCGTCAAAGACGTCGTCGGAGACGGTGACGACGATGGTTTCTTTGACGGCGGGGGGCTTGAGGGTGGGCGCTCCAGCGGGGTTGCCTTGCTCGGGCGCGGCGGCGCCTGCGGGCGTGCCACCGGTGGGCGCGGTCGGCGCAACGGCAGCGGGCGCCGGTGTTGGCCCGGCAGCCGGTCCAGCAGCTTGCCCAGCAGCCTGCCCAGCAACCTGCCCAGCGGTCGGTGCGAGCAGGAGGACGGCGACGAGGAGCATCGCTTCAGTACCCCACGTTGAAGGAGGCGCCGGCGCCCAGGTAGAGCACGCCGTCGATCGTGGCCTGCGGGTCGGCGATGGGGATGCCGTTGAAGACGACGGCGTGGCGGATGTCGGTGCGGATGCTGAACCACTCGGTGATGAAGAACCGCAGGCCGGCGCCGAAGTCGGGGCCGGGGCGGAAGCTGCCGTCGCTCCAGCTCGTGATCGTGAGCCCGCCGACGAGGAAGAGCTCGGCGTAGATCAGGGTGCGGTTGAAGAGCGCGAGCTTTCCGTAGAAGGGCTTCATCACGTAGTTGCTGTCGAACACCAGCTGCAGCGTCGGCAGCGCCTCGGGCTGCACGCCGAAGTTGTTGATCAACTGGTCTTTCAAGCCGGTGTCGATGTTCAAGGCGTAGGTCGCCGCCGCGATCTCCCAGGCGTTGAAGTCATCGAAGTGCAACGTGTAGCGCCCGCTGACCGTCACGCCCTTCACGAACGCGTCGAGGGGCTGCGTGCCGAGCTGCAGCGTCAGCTCGTGGGCCATCTTGAACTTGCGGTTCTGGATGACGACCGCGGTGCCGCCGCCTTCTTCGTCGTCGTATTGCGCGTGCGCCGCGTGGGCAGCGAGGAAGACGACGGCGGCGACGACGACAGAGCGCAAGAGCATGAAGGGCATCCTTCCGGGCGGGACGAGAGGTTCTACACCCGGGCGGCTGGATGTTGCGAGCGCTGCTGTCGTCGCTGGTGCCGTGCGGCCGGCTGGCGGTCAGGGCCCGCGACGCCCACTCGGCCGTGGGCCGCACGCGCGCCGCGCATTGTTCTCGGCAGGCTTCTGCAGCCGGCGCGCGCCAATGAGCGTCAAGCTGTTCGCAGTCTTCTACAGGAGAAGAAAGGCGCCAAAAACCGGCGAAATCAAATCGTGTTGAACACGAAGGGATAGACGATGGTGATCGCCCCGTTCCCGCGCGGCTTGGGGAATTTCCAGGTCTTGACGCGGTCCATCATGCATTTCGTGGCGTCATTCGACGCCAACGACGACGTCGCCACCTTGACGACGCTCACGCTGCCGGCGGTGCTCACCGTCCACTCGAGCACCACGCGGCCGGCCAGGCCGGAGTTCGTGCGCAGCTGCTTTTCGTAGCAGTATTGGATCTCGCCGACGTGGGAATTGATGACCCGTTGAATCTCATCTTTCGACAGCTCACCAGTGCCCTTGATCTGGCTGAGGCGCGGCTGCGTCGTGACCTTGCCGGCCACCGATCGATCTCCCTTGCCGCCGAGCGCGCCCGCCGCGCCGTCTTTGCGGATGAGTGAGTTGATGCCGCTGGTGGCGATGCCCGCGGTGCCGCCGATGGCGACGCCCGACGACGGACCCTTGCCGGTCAGTGCGCTGGTCTTGAACCCGCTGGCGTCGCCGGGGACGCGCACGCCCTTGATGTTCGACAACGCCGCGTTGAGGTTCTGGTTGCTGGCGCTGTCGTTGACCTTCGGGATGTTCTGCAGCGCCGCGGCGAGGCCGGACTTCGGGGCTTCTTTCACGGGCTCGGCGACGGGCTCGGCCTTTGCGACCGTGGGGGCCGGCGGCGCCTTTTCCGGCTGCTTCTCCGGCGTCGGCGGCGCCTCTTTCGTCTTGATTGGCTCAGGCGGCTTCTCGGGCTTCGGTGGCTCTTCAAAGGCGAGATCTTTTTCGATGATCTCGGCGAAGCCGTCGTCCTCGAGGTCGATGATGTCTTCGCTCTTGGAGCGGTAGCCGTAGACCCACGAGAGAAAGACAAAGAAGCCAAAGAACGCCAACGCGCTGGCCGCCGACACCGTCTGGATGCGGCGCTGGGCTTTGACGTCGGCGAGGTCTTCCTTCGACCACAGCAAACCCGGCACGCCGGCGAAGCGCACGAACACGCGCTCGTTGCCGATGCGCAACGAGCACAGCTCTCCGTCGACGAGGGGCGTGGCCTGGCCCTGGGCCGGCAGCTCGGCTTGCACGCCCTGGCGCAGCAGCTTTCCTTGGACGCCGGGCGCCTGGAGGATCTCGGCAACGCCGCCCTTCTTGAGCCGCACCAACGGGATGGGCTTCTCGAGGCCACGTTCGATGCGCTCGGTCTTTGACCAACCCGCGCCAAGCACGAAGCGGTCGCCCTCGGCGAGGACGCGGTGGTCGACGACGTGCTCGCCGCGGTGGTGGATGACCTCGATGACCGGGCTCTTGCCCGATCGTCCCTCGGGGGGCCGCACCAGCCGCTGCACCAGCGACCAGGGGATGTCTTCTTCGTGGTCGCCGTGCTCGTCGCCGTACTCGTCGTCGAACGTGGGACGAAACGCCAGCGCGCCGGCGTGCTGCTGGTCAGTGTTCGCCGCGAGCGGCCCCGCAGCAGGAGACCCAGCGTCACTCGAGCGGCGCGACGAGCGCGCATCGACGACGGTGTGGTCCTCGTCGGTCGACATGCCGCCGAACAGCGGTGGATCGGTGGCCGGCGGCGGCGGAGGGGCGCCCGGCACCGTGGCCTCGAGGTTCGCCTGGCCCACCATGACGTTGTGGCCGCGGGCCGCGACGGGCGCGCGCGACACGGGCGTCGGTGCCGGCGCGCGCGCGACGCCGCCCGCTGCGATCGGGGCCGCCACGATCGGGGCCGCTGCGTTCGGGGCCGCGGCGATCGGGGCCGCCGCGAGCGGGGCCGGCGCGACCGCGACCGGCGCTGGTGACTTGCTGGGACCGGGGGCGACCGGCACGGGCCCCGAGGCACCGCGTGCGCCGGACATGAGCTTGAGCTTGATCGTGTAGACGCCGACGACGACGTCTTCGCGCGGGCCGATGTAGCGAGCGCCCGAGAGCGCCTCGCCGTTGACGCGGGAGCCGCCGGGGGCGCCGAGGTCTTGCACCGCAAGCTTGCCGTCGTGGACGTAGACGCCGAGGTGGCGGCCGGCGATCGACGGGTCTTCGAGGACCACCGCACACGAAGCGGGGTCGCTGCCGACGACGAAGCGGTCGGCGCTCACCATCTCGGAGCCCTCGAGGGCTCCGTTTTTCATGATGAAGAGTTGGACGACTGCGGTCACGAATCACCCGATCGTGGATGTGGCAGGTAACGAATCAGATGCGCAGACTACTTGACGAGCTCGTCCTCGAGCATCTCGTCGATCTCGTCGTGAAAATCAGTCCGCTTCTTCAGCAACGAACGGAGCGCGCTCTCACGTCTCTCAAACAAATAGATCGCGTTGGCCTTGTTGGTCTGACCCTGCACCAAACGATCGTCAAACTCGAGGCGGGCCGGACCCTTGCGCGCGCCGGCTTCGGGCCCGTCGGAGGGGCCGTCGGTTGCCGTCGTCGTCGCCGTCGTCGCTCGCGGGTCGGTGGTCCCTCGCGGATCGGGGACGGCGCCCTCGGGCTTGACCGGCGTCGTCACCGGCGGCTTCGTCGTCTTTGCCTTGCGGCCGGGTCGGGCCGCTGAAGCGGGCACAGCGACGGCAGCGACGACGACGGCCAGCAGCGCGGCCTTGACGGTGGTTCGCATGGTCATTCCTCGAGGATCTCGGCAGGGCGGGTGGCGAGCGTGGCCTCGCCCGCGTTCGGGAGCACGAGCGGGCCGCGCACGATGCGGCCGCCGGCGCCGACGGCGATGATCTCGCGCCGGGTGGCGACGTCGTCGGGCGTGCCCTCGGGGCGGAGCAGCTCGGCGCCGTCGATGGCGCGCAGCTCGGCCTGGTCTTCGATGAAGGTCAGGTTCCACAGGCCGGCTTCGTTGTGGAACAGCGTCTCGGACAGGCCGACGGCAAAGACGTCCCCGTCGCCGCGGGTCCAGACGCTCTGCAGGAACACCGGCGCCGGCGTGACGAATTCGTCGTCGTGCCAGCCATCGTCACGGCGGCGCAGAAGCACGCCGTCGGTGGTGGCCGCCCAGATGCCGGCGTCGGTGAAGACGTCGACGAGGGGGCGGTTGGTCTGCGAGTCGTCGCGCGAAAAAGCCGTGCCGTCGAAGTGGTAGACGACGCCGCGCGGGCCCACGGTCCAGACGTCGTCACCGCCGCGTCCCATGACCGACTTCAGCGGGTCGGAGATCGGGAAGCGCAGGGCGGGTGCGCCCTCGGCGACCGGCGCGTCGATCAAGACCTCGTCGACGAGCTGGGTGACGCTCGCGCCGTCCCAGCGCAGCACCGTGCCACGGTCGCCGACGATGAAGGCGTCGTCGTCGGCGCGGACCCAGACGCCAAAGAGATGCTCGGTGACCGGCGACGGCAACAGCGACCAGCTGCCGACGCCGCGCGTGACCTCGCGCTGCAAGACGACGCCGCCGCTGCCGACAACCAGCACGGTCTCGTTGCCGTTGTCGTCGACGACGACGGAGACGCTCTCGAAGTCATTGTCGACGGGGGGCGACTCGTCGACCCAGGCGACGCCGTCGTAGCGCAGGATGGCGCCATCGGTTCCGACGGCATAGGCGCTGCTGATGCGCTCTTCGTCGACGGCGCCGACCGCCACGTCGTTGAGCGAACGAATGTCGGGGAAGGGGCGCGCGAGCACGAACCCCGGCTTCGGCGGCTTCGGCTCTTCAGCGGGTGGCGGGGCGAGCTGCTCGCAGCCGACGCCGACGAGCCCGCCGAAGACGCAAACGACAACGCCGACGACACCGAAGAGCATGGAGCGGGTCGAGCGCGTCGGCTTCGACAACGTCAACGTCACTGTGCGGGACCAAGGCGGCATTCGACGAGGAGCATACACGCGCCGCCCGGTGCTAGGGTCAAGCCATGGGCCATCCACGTCTGTCGTCGACTGTGATGTCTCTGCGGCCGCTGCCGCGCGGTGGCCTCGCGTTGGTCCTGAGGTCGGCCCTGCGGGTGGCGGGCTCGCTCGCGGCGCTGCAGACGGCGCTGCTGGCGGCGGGGTGCCCGAGCAACGCCACGCTCTACGACCCCGTCGAGGTGCCTTCGCAACCCGACAAGGTCGCGTTCACCGGTTCGGTGTGCACCGACAACCCTGCGGAGCGGTCCTTTCCGCTGCGCGTGGTGTTCCTCGTCGACAGCAGCGCCGCCCCGCCCGGCGGGCTCAACCAGGCCGCGCAGGCCGCGCTGCAGACCCGCCGCGTCGACGCCATCCGCGACGTCG
Source organism: Myxococcota bacterium (assembly GCA_046593615.1). Taxonomy (GTDB): domain Bacteria; phylum Myxococcota; class UBA727; order UBA727; family VGSZ01; genus VGSZ01. Next base: position 7,024 of record JBKJNL010000687.1, read on the forward strand.
TCGCCACCCTGCGCGCGCCCGACACGCGCTTCTCGCTCGTGCGCTACGGCGGTGAGGCCCTGCTGCAACCCGCGGGCGGCTTCACCGACAACGCCACCGAGGTCGTCGAGGCCGCCGGCTCGCTCACTGTCGCCGTGCCGTGCACGAGCGACGGCTGCCGCCGCACCGGGCAGGCGCTGTCGATCGCCTCGAGCCTCGTGACCGGCGACCTGTTTTCGACGGCGCGCGGACCGCGCTCGCGCACCAAGTACGTGCTGGTGTTCGTGCAGAACGGGCCCGCCGACGACAACGTCCTCGAAGGCGCCACCACCGACGACTGCGACGTCGCCTGCGTGCTGCAGAATCGCGTCGCCGAGCTGCGGGCCCAGGTCATCGCCGGCGGCGGGGCCGACCTGCAGGTGCACACCATCGACGTCGCCACCCTCGACGAAGACGCCGCGGTGCGCGTGGCCACCGAAAATGAGCTGCAGCGCATGTCGTTCGCCGGCGCCGGCGAATACAGCCCGGTGTGTGCCCGCGATGCCCAGGGTGGCTTCGTCACCGCCGGCTGCGGTCCGCAGAACCTCTCGCTGGTCGCCGTCGACATCAACAGCGCCCGCAATGTGTTCTTGAAGAAGAGCTTCGTGGTCTCGAACCAGAACGCGCTCACGCGGCCCGATGGCACCACGGTGCCCGACTCCGACGCCGACGGCCTCGCCGACGACGAAGAGCCCGCCTTTGGCACCAATCCCGGCAAGCGCGACAGCGACGGCGACGGCATCGGCGACAAGGTCGAGCTGCTGCTGCAGACCACCGGCGTCGACCCGCTCGTCGCCGACGATCCCGTGACCTGCGCGTTTCTGCCGGTCGAGGTGCGCTTCACGCAAGACAGCGACGGCGACGGCCTGCTCGATTGCGAAGAGGCGCTGCTGCGGCTTGACCCGACCTTGTTCGACTCCGACCGAGACGGCCTGCCCGACCCGATGGAGGTGTTGGCCGGCACGAACTTCCTCGAGGACGACGGCCTGACCGACTCCGACTTCGACGGCTCGCCCAACATCGACGAGCTGCGGGCCCACACCGACCCGCGGGCCGCCGACAGCAAGACACGAACCCAGCTCGCCTACCTCTACCGCGAGGTCGATCTCGGGGTGCGCACCCTGCTGTTCACGACGCAGCCGCGCACCATCGCCGGCGTCGTCGTCGAGGACGTCGGCTCGCTGGCCAGCACCGGCAACGGCACGCTGTCGTTCATCCGCGACGGCGAGCGGGTGTTGCTCGCCTGGCGCGATGCCTCAGAGCCCGGGTTCGGCGCCGGCGTGCGCGTCGACGAGAGCGGCGTCTACGTCTTGCCGGCAGCCTGCACCGGCAAAGCGCAACCCTGCGACCGTGAGCTCACCGTCGACGTCACCTCGCAGCTCCTGCCGCCGGCGTCGCGCGACGAGCTGTTGCGCGTGGCCGCGGCCGAGCGGCAGTGCACCGATTTCCGCGTGCGCAACGTGACCCTCGTCGAGACCGTCGCCGCCGACGGCTTTGGCGCCGGACACAACGACATCCGCATTTTCTTTGGCCAGGTGCCCAAGGGTGCCGTCACCGCTTTTGGCATCTTTCGGGTGGCACAGTTCAACTTCACGTTTCTTGCGCCCGATCTGAAAGATCCGAATGTCTCCGATCAGATCGTTGACGATTTTCGTTTCGTCTTGTTTGAGTGAGCACCATGACGAGATTCGTTGCTGGTTTTTCTGTTGCGACTCTCGTGGCCGTTGGGGGCTGCAACTTCGGCTCCGAGGCCACGTTTGTCGGCAAGCGGGCCCTCGACACCTGTGACCTCGAGATCCCCGTGTGCAACACCACGGCCGGCTGCAAGCTGACCGAAGAAGAGGGTTACCTCGAGAAGGAATTCCCCGGGACCGTCGACCTGATCGTGCCCACCGAAGGCGAAGCCACCATCCGCATCTCGATCTACTGGCGCGAGCAGCTCGGGCCCGGCGCCGACACCGAGATCATCTGGCACGAGCCCGCCTGCGTCGATTCTTTCCGCTTCGAGTCGCAGGGCCGTGATGTCTTTGCCGACTCGAATGAGCAGGGAATCTTTGTTCAGGAACAGAAGGTATTTCGCGCGGGTGAGCATCTGGTTCAGCTGCGCAGCGATGCCACAGCCACCTACCTGCTGCGCACCGACGTGTTGACCGCCTCGGAGATCGAGCAGGAAGCCTCGCAGGGCGTCGGCTTCTATTAGCCGCCGCGTGACCCGGCGCGCGGTCCGTAGCGGGCGTGGGCGTCGGCGGTGACCCGCGCCAGGCACCAACCAAAGGCGTCGTCGATGGAGGCGAAGCGGGCCCACAGCTCGCCGGCTCTTTCGTCGTCGTCGTGGTTGTTGCCGTCGTCTGCGTCGTCGCTCGGGCCGCCTCTGCCAACGACGGCCCGGCCGATGAGATTGTGGGCCTCGATGAGGTCGCGGTCGGCGTCGCCGGCCAGGGCGCCGTGGCGGGTGTCGAGCACGAGGGCGAAGGGGCCTCGGGCGCCGCCGTCGGAGCGCCTCTGCATGAGCGCGAGCTCCCGTGCGAGTGACCGCGCCGACAGCTCCCCCGTGAGGGTGACCACGACGATCGGCCAAAAGGCGTCGTCGACGAGGACAGGACAGCTCATCCCCCGGACATCGGCGGCGGCCGCGCGGATTTGAGCCGCACCCGGCCGATCAGCGTCCGGGCTGGCCGTCGCGCGCGATCAGGGCCCGGCGATCGAGCTTGCCCAGGGCGTTGCGCGGCAGCACTTCGACGACGACGAAGCGGTCGGGGCGCTGAAAGCGGGGCAGGGCCTCGGCCGCCCACAGCCCGATCCGCCGCGCGATGTCGTCATCGGCTTCGGGGCCGGATCCGGCGCGCGGCACCACCCAGGCGATGGGCCGCTGGCCCCAGCGCTCGTCGGCGGTCGGCACGACGCACACATCGGCGACGACGGGGCAGCGCAGCAGCACCTCTTCGATCATGGCCGGGTAGAGGTTCTCGCCGCCGCTGATGATCAGGTCGGCCCGGCGTGACGCGATCGAGATGCGGCCGACGTCGTCGAGGGCGCCGAGATCGAGGGTGCGCAGGAAGCCGTCGGCGGTGCGTACCGCGGCGGTGGCCTCGTCGTCGTCGAGGTAGCCGGCGAACAAGGTCGGGCCGCGCACCTCGACGTTGCCGACCACGCCGGCGGCCACGGAGCCGCCGTCATCGTCGACGACGCGCACCGAAATGCCGGGCAGCGCCCGCCCGCGCGCGGCCGGTGGATCGCCGCGGTGCGCCGTCGCCACCTGCGAGGTCGTCTCGGTGAGGCCCCAGGCCCAGCGGGCCGGCACGCCGCGGGCGACGGCGTCGACGAGGACGTGCTCGGCCACCGGTCCGCCGCCGATGAGGATGGCCTTGAGGCGCGCGTCGATGACGCCCAGCCGCGGCAGCAGCGCCTGCAGCGTCGTGGGCACCAGGCTGGCCTGCGTGAAGCGGCCGTGGGCGATCAAGCGGGCGAGC
>JBKJNL010001026.1:0-5508 GCA_046593615.1 Myxococcota bacterium
GGTGGGCCGGCAGCAAGACATCTTGCGCGTCGTCAGCAGCGACCTCGTCAATGGCACCGTCGACGTTCCGCTCGAGGGCACCTCGGTGGTGCTCACGCCGTGCTTCCTCGAGGCCCAGCCGACCGCGGTCAACTTCGGCAACCGCACCCTGCGCCGCGGCACCGAGCAGCTCTTGACCCTGACCAACATCGGCAGCGAGACGTGCCAGGTGAAGGTCGCCGAGGTCAACGTCGGCGCGCCCCAGTTCGGCATGATCCAGCCGCCGCTGACGCAGCCGCCGCTCAACTTCATTGGCGCCATCGTGCCCGACGGCGGATCGCTCGAGATCGTCGTCAACTTCCGCCCCGAGTCCGTCGGCCAGCACGTCGGCAACGCCCACTTCGAATACAAAGAGCAGGGCTTCGGCAACCCCAACCAGACCCTCGACGTGCCCCTCAGCGGCGTCGGCTTCGGCGCCTGCGTCCGCGTCGAGCCCACCGAAAACGACTTCGGCGCCGTCGCCATCGGCGCCAACGCCGACCGCGTCTTGAACGTCGTCAACTGCGGCGCCGCCGACCTCACCATCCGGGGCCTCACGCTGCGCTCGGGCAGCCACCCCGACTTCAAGGTGCAGCAGGCGCCGACGCTGCCGCAGGTGTTGCCCGCCGGCGCCGGGGTGCCGGTGACCGTGCGCGCCGCGCCGACGCAGGTGAACGTGACCAACAACGGCGCCCAGATGTTCGGCGTGCTCGACGTGCTGTCAGATGCCGACCCCGTCGGCGCCAACCTGCGGGCCAACAGCAACGGCGCCTGCGTCGGCGGCCTGATCTGCTCGCCGCGGGCCATCGAATTCGGCGACGTCGTCGTCGGCGAAGACCTGGTGCGCTCGCTCATCTGCAACAACCCGACGACCAGCGACATCGCCATCACGCCCGCGGTCGCCGCGCCCTTCACCATCGTCTCGGCGCCGGCGTCGATCCCGCGCTTCGGCCAGGGCGTCATCCGCGTGCGCTTCGACGCTGCCAACACCACGCAGGCCCAGCAGACCCTGACCCTCGGCGCCAACGACTGCTCCGGCGCCGCCATCAACGTCACCGTGCGCGGCAAGGGCACCGAAGACGATCTGCCGGCGTGCCCGACGCCCGCGGCCTTTGAGCCCGAGCTCTCGTGGGACTGGAACGGCAGCAACGCCACCACCGAGCCCGGCAGCCACGAGGTGTGGACCACGCCGCTGGTCTCGCGCCTCGAAGACACCACCGGCGACGGCGTCGTCACCCGCGATGACATGCCGCGCATCATCATCGTCAGCTTCGATCACAGAGACGCCAACTCCCCGATCGGCGCCGCTGACCAGAGCTCGATCAACGATCCGATCCCCTCGAACCTGCGGGCCCTCGACGGCGCCACCGGGGCCGAGGTCTGGACGGTCACCGACCCCGCCCTCGCCGTGCAGTCCGCGGAGACGCCGGCCGTCATCGACCTCGACGGCGACGGACGCGTCGAGATCCTGGCCCAGAAGTGGGTGCTGTTGCCCGGCGTCGAGACCATCCCCGGCGGCCCGAAGATCAACGGCAAGTTCTCGCGCGGCGCGCTGCTGGCGTTCAACTTCGACGGCACGCTCAAGTGGGAGTCAGAAGAATGGACCCGCCGCAGCAACGAGATTGAAGACGGCGGCGCCCCCGCGGTCGGCGACGTCGACGGCGACGGCTTCGCCGAAATTGCCCTGGGCGATCACCTCTTTGATCACAACGGCCGCCTGTTGTGGCGCGGCGACGGTGAGAAGATCGGCTCCACCGGCCACGGCCCCACCAGCGTGCTTGTCGACGTCGACGGCGTGCCCGGTCTCGAGCTCGTCTGCGGCTCGCGCGTGTTCAGGGCCGACGGATCGATCCTGTGGGACCGCACCGACCTCGAAGACGGCCACCCCGCCGTCGCCGACCTCGACGGCAACGGCACCAACGAGGTCGTCATGCGCGGCGGCGAGTTGCACGTGCTGAACGGCCAGACCGGCGCCGACCTCGTTGAGAGCTTCATCCCGCCGACGCAGAGCCAGATGGGCCGCGAGTGCGAGGCCCCCGCCGGCGGCGGTGGCGGCGAAGAAGAAGACCCCTGCAACATCATCCCGACGAACCCGGCCATCGTCGACTTCGACGGCGACGGCACGCGCGAGATCATCAACGCCAGCCTCGAGGTCATCACCGCCTATCACTTCACCGGCACCACCCTCGACGAGGTGTTCCGCAACAACCCCAACGATCCCGACGGCGTCGTCTCCGACGGCACCGGCGCGGCTGGCCCGGCGGGCTTCGACTTCGAGGGCGATGGCAGCCAGGAGATCGTCTATTCCGACGAGTCGCAGATGCACGTCTGGTCCGACGACCTCGACCTCATCTATGCGTCGGACCGTGGCTCGGCGACCATCTTTGAGTACTCGACCATCGCCGACGTCAACCTCGACGGCCACGCCGACCTGCTCGTCGCCAGCAACTCGTTCTTGATCCCCGCGCAGTTCGGCGGCGTGCGCGTGTTTCACAACCGCGGCACCTCGTGGGCCCAGGCCCGCCCGATCTGGAACCAGCACGCCTACGTCGAAGACCTCGTCGGCGAGCTCGGCACGCCGCTGTTCCAGTCGACGCCGCGGGCGCTGACCGGCTACCGCACCACGCGCTCCGCCTGCGAATGAGGCTCGTCGTCGGCCTGGCGCTGCTGTGCGCGAGCGCCTTGCAGGCGCAGCCCGCGGCCCCGGTCTCCTTACAGCCGGCGTGGGCCGAGCGGCCACCCACGCACGACGCCGCGCAGCTGGTGGTGGTGACGACGGCGTCGTGGACGTCGACCACGGGCCGCCTGCAGCGGTGGGAGCGCGGCGCGCAGGGCTGGCAGGCCGCCGGCCCCGCCGTCGACGTCGTCGTCGGCCAGAGCGGCCTCGGCTGGGGCATCGGCCTGCAGGGCTTTGCCCAGGGTCCGGGCGAGCCCAAAAAGATGGAGGGCGACAGCCGCGCCCCCGCCGGCATCTTCCCGTTGACGTCGACACTGGGCAAAGGCGGCGTGCCGCAGACCCGCATGCCCCGGCACACCATCGACGCCGACGACGTCTGCGTCGACGACGTCAGCAGCGCCTTTTACAACCGCGTCGTCGTCGATGCGCCGCCGGTGTCGCTCGACAGCGAAGCGAGCGCGCCGTGGAACTCGGCGGAGCCGATGCTGCGCCCCAAAGACGCCCTCTACGACCTCGCCGTCGTCGTCGACCACAACCACGCCGTCGACGCCGCCGACGGCATGAAGCCCATCAAGGGCGCCGGATCGTGCGTCTTCCTGCACGTGTGGCGGCGACCGAACAGCCCCACGATCGGCTGCACCGCCATGCCGCACGCGGCCCTGATCGACGTCGTCATGTGGCTGGATCCGGCGAAGCAGCCGCTGCTCGTGCAGCTGCCGCGGGACATCTACAGCCGGGTGCGCGAGCCGTGGGCGCTCCCGTGAGCTATGCAGCACGTCCACGGCTGGAGGCCCACGCGTGACGATTTCGGGAGGCGGCGGCGGCGGCAAGAAGATCCCACCCGGCACCACACCGGCGATCTCGCCGTCGTCGACAAAGGTGCCGACGACGCCGACGACGGGCACGGCAAAGGCCGAGCCGCAAAAGGCGCCGACGGCCTCGCCGCCGCCGCGCGCCGACGGCTTCGAGAGAATCCACACCGACCCGCGACACGGCGCCTTTGATCAAGGCCGCGCTCACGGGCCGTCGCCGGAGCTGGCGTCGACGTCGGGCATCAGCTCGATGGTCCGCCTGCTCGAAGAGACGCGGGCCCAGATCCTCGACGAGCACAAGGCGCTGCGAGAGAAGTCGACGAAGCTCGTCTCTGAGCTGGCCAAGAGCGGCTTCGAGCGCTCGCTCATCGACCAGAAGCGGCAGGAGCTGGCGTCGGTGCGCGAGCGGCTCGCCAACCTGCGCAAGCGTCTGCAGCACATCCAGCGCCGCCTCAAGGCTGCTCTCGGCAAGAGCCAGAAGCACGGCGACGTCGACGTCGGCAAGGCCATCGCCGCCCACCTGGAAAAGATGAAGAAGCTCGAGCCCGGCGTGCAAAAGGCGTTGCTCGCGCTGCTGGCCATGGAGCAGGCGTTTTCCGGGGGCGGCGTCGACGGCGGCTCCGGCAGCCTCTTGAAGGTCGTCGGCGACGCCAGCGCCGAAGAACGCGGCAGCGCCCTGGCCCGCGTCTCACCCGGCTCGGTCGTCGCCCGCGCCACCGCCTCGCTGTTGTCGGGCGAGGCCCTGCCGCCCGCACCCTCGTCGTCGTCGTCGTCGTCGTCGTCGTCGTCGTCGTCGTCTGGCCGCCCATCGTCCGACGGGCTCGATGGGCTGCGCGACCTGGCCGACACTTTTTTGCAGTCGCTGTGATGAGCTTGCTGGTCCTCTCCGACGACGAGCTGGCCCTGTTGCGGTTCACCTGCGACCTGTTCTTCGTCGATGAATCGCCGCTCAAGGGCTTCGACAAAGAAGCCCCCGAAGTGGGCGACTACGCCAACACCTACCAGGCGCTCGTCGACCGCGGCATCGTCGACCCCGCCGACTTTCGCGTCACCGACGATGCGCTGAACCGCATCGCGCCGGTCACCGAGTGCGACGCGCGGCTGGTGCACCTGGTCGTCGACGACGACGGCAGCGTCAAACAAGAGGACCACTGGCTGCTCGACGAGATCGCCGTCGTCTACGAACGGCACGGCGACAAGCACCTGTTCGGGCCCGACCTCGACGCCGACGAGCTGATTGCCCGTCTGGGTCGCCGCCTGCTTCCGCGCCGCGCCGAGGGCGAGCGCTTCGACGCCGTGCTGTCGGCAAGCGAGCTGCTGTCGACGTCGTTGTTGCTGGCTGCCGCCGACGCCGCCGGCCGCCGCGCGCTCACCGTCGACGAGGTCAAGACCGCGCTCGCGCAGGTGCCCGCCGACGACGTCGTCTTGCCCGCCGGCGCCGGGGCAGGGCTCCTGGCGATGAAAAAGAAGGAGCCGATCCGCAAGAGCTCGGTCGAGCAGACGCTGAAGGGGCTCGTCGACAAGCACGTGCTCTTGCAAGACGCGCTGGGCCTGCGGCTGCACCCGAGCCTGTATGCGCTGCGCGGCTTCCACGGACGACGTCGTCACACCCTGGTGCGCACCGATTTCCGCGACGACGACTGGCTGGTGCGCGAGGTGACGCTCTTGCCCGTCGACGGCTCGCTGTTCGTCATCGCGCCGGCGCCGCGCGGCCTGCGCGGCTTTCGCCTGGCCGAGCTCGACGGCGACACGCTGCGCCTGGTGTTGACCGAGGCCACCGGTCCGCAAGGCGGCGGCGATGCGCGCGTGCACAAGCCGATGCGTCTCGCGGCCCTCTTGCAGGCGCACACGCGCCGGGTCTGAAGCCGCTTTCCACGTCGGCGTCGACGTCGATCGGAAGGGCCGCGTCGATCGGAAGAGCGGCGTCGATCGAAAAAGGCCGCGTCTAGAACTTCACGGCTTCGACACCGGCACCGAGCCCGGCGACGCAGTCGAAGCCGT
>JBKJNL010000738.1:0-2524 GCA_046593615.1 Myxococcota bacterium
CGGCGACGAGGCCTTCAACACGCCGGGGTCGCTGGCTTCGCGCACGGCCAACCTGGCGCCGGCCTACACTGGCAAACGTTGTTGGGCCGGGGCCCGTTATCTGGTGCTCACCAAAGAGGGCGACGCCTATTCCTGTCGAACGGCCAAGCGCTACGGCGAGGGATTCCTCGGCAACGTTGAATCCGGTGTCCAATTGAACAGCGGCGCCCGCACCTGCCCCTATGCAATTTGTCCGTGCGCCACGCCGGCCAACCGCGGCATGATCGAGGGCGTGCCGGCCACGCTCTCGGCGGCCAGCGCCTCTGCCGAAGACGACGCGTGAAGCGGGCGCTGCCGCTCATCCCCGCCGACCGGGTCATCGCGCCAGCACCGCCGGTGCCCGACGAAGGCGTCGTCTCGTGGAACATGAACACCACGTGCAACTACCGCTGCAGCTACTGCACGCAGCGCTTCCTCGACGACCGCAAGCGATGGGCGCGCGACGTGCCCGCCTTTCTCGACACCTTTGGCGCCCTTCCGTCGATGTCCGCCTCATCGTGGGAGGTGAAGCTCTCGGGCGGTGAGCCGTTCCTGCACCCCGGCTTCGTCGACGTCGTCGCGGGCCTGGCCGCCCGCGGCCTGTTCGTCAGCGTGGTCACCAACTTCTCGCGCCACGAGTTGATCGACGCCTTTGTCGACGCCGCCGGCGACCGGCTGCGGGTGCTGTCGTGCTCGCTGCACCTCGAGTTCGCCGACGTCGACGTCTTTCGCGCCCAGGCCGCCGCCGTCGTCAAGCGGCTCCGCTCGCCGTCGTCGCTGGTGGTCACCTGCGTGGCCACGCAGCAGAACCTCACGCAGCTCGAGGCGTTGGCGTCGTCGTTTTCCGACGTCGGCGTGCGCTTCAAGGTGCAGCCCGAGAAGCAAGACCGCGAGATCGTCGCCTACGACGACGACGGCAAGGCGCTGCTCTACCGGCTCGGCGGCCACAACGGCACCGGCCACATCGCCCACGACTACGGCGGCCAGCCCTGCTGGGCCGGCGCGCGCTACTTCATCGTCGACGACACCGGCGAGGCCTTTCGCTGCTACCCGGCCCGCCGTTACCGCGTCGAGCGCCTCGGCAACGTCGTCGACGGCACCTTTCGCCTGCGCGAAGCCGCCGAGCCCTGTCGCTACCGCTCGTGCAACTGCACCGTGCCCATCGCCCGCGGCATGATGCCGACGTCGGCGGTGGTCGATCGCTTCGAGGATCAATGAGATGAAGTACCGGGACTTCCGCAACATCGCCGCCGTCGTCGCTTTCGCCGCGCTCGGGGGCACCTGTTACGGCTGCTACGCGTGGTGGCAGGTCGGCATCGCCCGCACCGAAAAAGACCGGCAGGATCACGCCCGCGTCGTCGCCGCCGAGCGGGCGCAGAGCGAGCAGGTCGCCCGCGAAGAGGCCCGGCTGGCGATGGTCGCCGACCAGCAGCGGCAGCTAGACGTCGCCGCCGACGCCGCCGTCCGCCAGAAGTCCCCGGGCTCCTACTGGTCGAGCGCCCACGGCCTGCGCCCGGTCGACCTCGACGTGCTGGCCCTGCTCGACCGCCCGGTGGTCGACAAGATCAAGGACGCCACCCGTGGCAAGCCGTGGAAGGTGAATATCTATTCTGATGACAAGGTGCGCTTCAACCGCATCAAGGTCGACCTCGACCGCGACGAAAAAGCCGACGAGAGCTGGACCATCAAGGCCGATGGGTCGGTTGAACGAAATGTCGCCGAGGCCGACGACGAAAAATACAACCGCCACTGGCGCCTCGACCGGACCAGCGGCTGGGTCTCGCTCGACGCCCCGGCCCAGGTGGCCCCGACGGCGACGGCGACGGCGACCCCGGTCGCCGCCAGCGGCGCCGGCTTGCGTGCCGTCGACGCCGACATGATGGCCCTGGTCAAGGGGCCGGCCCAGGAAAAGGTCAAGGACGCCACCAAGGGAAAGCCCTGGAAGATCAACCTGTACTCCGACGACGGCGCCCGCTTCGGCCGGGCCAAGGTCGATCTGAACCGCAACGATAAATGGGACGAGAGCTGGACCTTTGGTGCCGAAGGATCCGTCGAACGAAAAGTCGCGCCAGGCGACGATGAAAACTACACCGAGGTTTTCGTGTTGAACAACAATACATGGCAAAAGAAGTAGCTGTCGGCGACAGGCGCTGCGCTCGCTCAGCGCGGTGACAGCACGGTGTTGGCGGACAGCGACACCAACACATCGTCGTCGATGCGCAGCGCACTTTCCCCGCCCGTGCCGGCGAAGCGCGGCAGGCGCAGCCAGCGCACCGACAGCGACAGCGGACCCCAGAAGCGCCACGAGGCCTCGAGGGCGCCAACCAGGGGCACGGCGTCGACGTCGACGGCGATGACGTCGTTGGCGTCGACGAAGCCGCGGCGCAACAGCGACAGCGAGAGCTGCACCGGCAAGCGCACCGGCCAGACGAGCGGCTCGAGGTCGACGACCACGCCGGCTTCGGCGGCGTTGCCGCCCGGGGCCTGCTCGAGGTGCAGGCGCAGC
>JBKJNL010000755.1:0-3488 GCA_046593615.1 Myxococcota bacterium
GTGCTGCCCGTGCTGCCCCGTGCTGCCCCGTGCTGCCCCGTGCGCCGCTCGGGCCCGGGCGGCAAAAGTGCTATGCGCCGGACCCGATGAACGACGCCGACGACTCCCTCATCAACGACGACCTCGCACCCACCACGGACGAGCGCCGCACCTGGAACCTCTGGCACATCGCGGCCCTGTGGGTGGGCATGGCGGTGTGCATCCCGACCTACACGCTGGCCTCGGGGCTCGTCGACAACGGCTGGACCTGGCAGGCCGCCGTGGCCTCCGTCGCCCTCGGCAACCTCGTGGTGCTCGTGCCGATGGTGATGAACGCCCACGCCGGCACGCGCTACGGCATCCCGTTTCCGGTGCTGGTGCGATCGAGCTTCGGCACGACGGGGGCGAACCTGCCGGCCTTGTTGCGCGCGTTCGTCGCCTGCGGCTGGTTCGGCATCAACACGTACATCGGGGGCGCGGCGATCGCCCAGATGGTGCGCGTGCTCGGCTTCGCCGACGCCACCGGCACGCGCTTGCCCGTCCTGGGCATCGAGCCCCTCGAGCTGGTGTGCTTCCTCGCGTTCTGGGCGCTGCAGATCGCGATCTTGATGAAAGGCATCGAGAGCATCCGTGTGCTCGAGACCTGGTCGGCGCCGTTCTTGTTGCTCATCGGCGGCGCCTTGCTGGCCTGGGCCATCGCCAAGGTCGGCAGCTTCGGCGCGCTGCTGGAAAACCCTACTCCCCGGGTAAATTCCAGCGGGGTCGGCGTCGTCGCCGTGGCCGGCCTCGGCGCCGTGCTCGGCGCGGGCCTGACGTCGGCGGTGAGCTTCTGGGGAACGCTGGCCCTCAACATCCCGGACTTCTCGCGCTTCGCGAAGAGCCAGCGCGATCAAATTCTCGGACAAGCCATCGGCCTGCCCCTGACCATGGCGTTCTTTGCCTTCATCGGCGCCGTCGTCACCAACGCCACGTTCCTGGCCTTTGGCGAGCGCATCAGCGACCCGGTCAAGCTGCTCGGCAGGATCGGCGGACCACTCACCACCTGCGTCGCCATGCTCGCGCTGCTCATCGCCACGCTCACGACCAACGTCGCTGCCAACATCGTCGGCCCGGCCAACGACTTCTCGAACGTCAACCCCAAAAGAATCTCATTCAAGATGGGTTGCGTGATCACAGCCATCATTGGTCTCGTGATCATGCCGTGGCGTCTCTACAACGACGCCGCTGCCTACCTGTTTACCTGGCTCCTCGGCTACGGGGCCATGCTCGGCTCGGTCGCCGGCGTCATGATCGCTGATTATTACATCATCCGGAAGCGCCAGCTCTCGGTTGCCGATCTCTACAAGAAAGACGGCATCTACCCGCGCTGGAACCCCGTCGCCGTCGTCGCCCTCGTCGTCGGCATCGTCCCCAACGTGCCCGGCTTCCTCGGCGCCCTCGGCCTCGTCGACGTCGGCGCGTTCTGGACCGGCATCTACGAGTGGGCCTGGTTCGTCGCGTTTGGCTTGTCGGCCGCGGTCCACCTCATCGGCACCTCGATCCTGCCGCCGAAGCGCTGAGCCCGGCGATGGATGTCCTCGACACCCTGGTCGCGCAGTTCACCGACCCCCTCGCCTGCCTGCGCGAGCTCATCCAGAACGCCCTCGACGCCGGCTCAGACGTCGTCGAAGTCAGCGCCAGCAGAGACGGCGACAACCACGTCTTTGCGGTGCAGGACCACGGCTCGGGGATGGACCGGGCCACCATCGACAACCAGCTGACCAAGCTGTTCTCGTCGTCAAAAGACGGCGACCTCACAAAGATTGGCAAGTTCGGCATCGGCTTCGTTTCGGTCTTTGCGCTCGACCCGGTGGCGGTCTGCGTCGACACCGCCAAGGGCGGCGAACGCTGGCGCGTGGTGTTCGGCAAAGACCGCAGCTTCACGCGCGTCAAGCTCGACGAGGCCATCGAGGGCACGCGGGTGCGCATGTTCCTCGACCACGCTGGCGTCAGAAAGCACGCCAGCAACTGGCAGGACCTCGTCGATCGGGCCCGCGCCACCGTCAAGCACTGGTGCCGCCATGTCGAGCGCGAGGTGCTGTTCGACGGCGTCGCCATCAACGAACCGCTCGGCCTCGCGCGTTGCTTGCTCACCCTCACCCACGACGACGGACAGGGCACAGTCGTCGTCGTCGGCGTCGGCGCTTCATCTGACAACGGCGAGCTCGACATCGGCTTCTACAACAAGGGTCTGACGCTGCTCGAGGCCAAGACCTGGGACGACCTGCCCGCGGGCGTTTCGGTGCGCATCTCGTCGCGCTGGCTCGAGCACACGCTCACCCGTGACTCGGTCGTGCGCGACGACCGCTACTGGAAGGCCATGCGCCTTGTTGCCCAGGTCGTCGACGAGCAGCTGCAGCCGGCCGTGCTCGCGCGCCTCGAACAGAGTGACGCTGTCGACGAACGCGGCCGCCTGCTGGGCTGGCTGCAGACGCGCCAGCTCGATCGCAAGACGCGCAAACGGCCCCTGCTGAGGGGCGTCGACGGCACCTTGTTTTCGCTGTCCGACGTGGAGACCGACGGCTGCTTCGTGGTCGGCGTCGACGACGACACCACCCGCACGCTCGCTCCCCTGGTCGCGGCCACCGGGGCGCGCGTCCTCGCCCTCGATCCCGCGCGCTTCAGCACCGAACGCGCCGCCGTCATCGCCGTGTGCGGCGTCGACGAGGGCGACAAAGACGATCGCGTCGGCGTGCTGGTCGACGCCTGGCTGGCCGCCGTCGACGTCGACGCCGACGTTGCGCCGCGCGTGGCCCGCCTGACCGAGATGACCCGCAAGCTGCTCGACAGCGCCGGCCTCTTGAAAAAAACAGCGCTCGCGCTGCGCAAGGTGGTGGGCCGCCGCGACGCGACCGTCGCCGCCTGGCCCGCCGAATTTTCGCCCGTGTTGGCCGGCGTGGCGGGCGCGAGACCCGCCTGCGGGGCCTTTCGCCGGCTCGAGCCCGGGGCCCGCGCCCCCTTCCTCGTCGTCGACGTCGGACACCCCGCGGTGATGGGGCTGGTGAAGCTGGCCGGGCGCGACACCGCGCTGGCGGCCTACTTGTTGGTGAAGACCCTGCTGCCGCCGCCCCTCGACGTCGACAGCGACGGCAAGCTGGCGACCGCGGCGCTGGCGATGCGGCAGGCCGAAGCATGAGCAGCGTCGTCGACGACTTGATCGGTGAGGGCGAGGTCGACTCGCGCGGGGTGTTCACCGTCGACGTCCAGAAGGCGCAGGAGAAGCTCGAGCGCTTCCGCCTCGCCGATCCCCTGGGCTACGTCGTCGAGCTCGTCCAGGCCGCCGGCCTCGCCGGCGCCACCGTCGTCGACGTCGACATCGACGCCAGCTCATTCGTCATCCGCTTCGACGGCGCCGCCTTTTCCGCCGACGACCTCAAAGACCTCGAGAGCGCCGTGCTGGTGCGCAACACCGTCGACCACCCGGCGCGGCAGCAGCTGGCCCTCGGCGTCTCCGCGGCCCGCGCGCTCAA
>JBKJNL010000826.1:0-6670 GCA_046593615.1 Myxococcota bacterium
CAGGCGCAAGCGCAGGCGCAGGCGCAAGCGCAGGCCCAACAGCAGGCGCAGGCGCAAGCGCAGGCGCAGGCCCAGCAGCAAGCGCAGCAGCAGGCGCAAGCGCAGGCCCGCAGCGCCGCGCCCAACCTCGAAGCCGAAGCCGAGGCCGCCGCCAACGCCGGCGACCTCGAGGGGGCCATCGAGCTGCTGGAGCAGGCGCTGGCCCGGCATCCCCAGAACGAGCTGGTGGCCGAGCGGCTGATCGAGCTGCGCGCCGCCCGCCCGCGGGCCGCCGAGCTGACCGAGAAGCCCAAGCCGACGACGGCGCCGCAGGCGGTGCCCGATCAGATCAAGCGCGACGCCGCCGCGGCCATCGCCGCCGCCGAGCCCGAGCAGCCCGCGCGCGACGACGATCCCGAGCGCACCGAGCCCTTCCGGCCCGAGGTGACGGCGCCGTTCGTGCCCACCGGCCACGTGGCCCGCGGCGACGACAGCCGCGTCGAAGCCGAACGCGTCGCCGACGCCGCTCGCATCGCCGAAGGCATCCGCGCCGAAGCCGAACGCGCCGCCGACGAAGCCCGCGCCGCCGACGAAGCCCGCGCCACCGAAGCCCGCGTCGCCGAAGAAGCCCGCGTCGCCCGCGCCGCCGTTGAAGCCCGCGCCGCCGAAGAAGCCCGCGTGGCCGCCGAACAACGCGCCGCCGAAGCCCGCGCCGCCGAAGAACGGGCGGCAGCCGAGGCCCGCTCCGCCGAAGAAGCCCGCGCCGCCGAGGTCCGCGCCGCCGAGGAGGCCCGCACCGCCGAGGAGGCCCGCGCTGCCGAGGTCCGCGCTGCCGAGGTCCGCGCTGCCGAGGTCCGCGCCGCCGAAGCCGCCCGCGCCGTCGTCGACCACGAAACCGATTTCGGGGGCCTCGGTGATCCCGACCCGGTCGCGGCCCGGGCGCCGGACCCGACGTCGGACCCGATGCCCGACCTGATGGCCGACCTGATGGCCGACGATCCGATTGGCGCCGCCGACGCTGTCATCGCCGGCGCCGCGCAGGTCGTGCACGACGCCGTCACCGATGGCCTCGAGCTGCCGAGCGGTCCCGATCTCGACATCCACGATCGCGCGACGCTGGTGCCGGCCAGGGCCGCCAGCACGGCGCCACCGATGGCCGCCGCCGACGCTCCCATCGGCATGGGCAGCCTCGACGTCGAGATCGACATGGGAGCCTCGCTCACCCCCGCCGAAGCCGATGAGCTGCCGGTCGAGACGAGCCCCTCGCAGGCGATCAGCGCCACGTCTGACCTGTGGTCGTCGCCGTCGTCGTCGTCGGAGTCGCCGCCCCAGGCGATCAGCGCCACGTCTGACCTGTGGTCGTCGCCGTCTTCGCCGCCCCAGGCCATCAGCGCCACGTCTGACCTGTGGTCGACGCCGTCGACGCCGCCGTCGGCCCAGGCAGCACCGCCGGCGCAGCCCTCGACGCCGCCGGTCTCGGCGTCGCCGATCGGATCGCTCGGTGCCGGCCCCGGCGATGTGCCGTTCCTCGAAGAGCTGCTGCAGCGCGTGCAGAGCCAGCGCCGCGCGGGCTCCGCGCTCCAGGGCCGCTCAGGCCCTGCGGCGTGACCGGCGCCTGAGCCCATGGCCGTCATCGACGTCGAGCGGCTCGCGCGGGCCATCGGCCAGCGCCGCGCGTTCGCCGCGCCGCCCGTCACCACCCTGCGACGCCTCGTCGACGGCGACGGCGATGGGCTGCCCGGCGTCGTCCTCGACCGCTACGGAACCATCCTGCGCCTCGAGCTGTGGGCCACCCGCTGGCCCGACAACCTCGACGACGTCACCGCCGGCCTGGCCCGCTGGCAGCCTTCGACCGGCGTCGTCGCGGTGCTGCGCACGGCCGCCGGACAGAGCGAGCAGCGCGTGCTGTCAGGCGTCGTCCCCGAAGCCCACGTCGTCGTCGAAGACGGCCTGCGCTTCTTGATCCGCGCCGCCGACGATGCCGCGGTCGGCAGCGGCGCCTTTGTCGATCAACGCATCGGCCGCCGCCTCGTGCGCGACGCCGCCCGCGGCCGCGTCGTGGTGAATCTCTTTGCCCACGCCGGCGCCTTTGGCGTCGCCGCCGCCGTCGGAGGCGCCGCCCGCGTCGACCACGTCGACATGGCCAGGAAGTGCGCGCCGTGGGCGGCCAGCAACCTGGCCTTGAACGGCATCGATCCGCGGCAGCACCGCTTCCTCGTCGACGACGCGCTGCTGGTCTTGCAGAAGCTGGCGAAAAAACCGGGCTCCGCCGGCGTCGTCGTCGTCGACCCGCCGACCCAGGCCATCCGCCCGACGTCGGGGCGAAGCGCCGGCAAGGGCAAGAGCGGCGGCCGCTTCATCCTGGCGGACTCGCTGCACGAGCTGGCCCACGACGCCTGCGCCGCCCTCGACGACGGCGGCCTGCTGTTGCTGTCGTGCAACGACCGCGACGTGCCCGTCGAGCGCGTGCTCGACGAAGCCGCCCGCGGCGCCCGAAGCGCCGGCCGCAGCGTGGCCTCCGTCGTCGAGCTGCCGTTGCCCGAAGACATCACCAGCGCCCGGCACGGCAAGGCCCGACCGATGCGCGGCGCGGTGCTCCGTTTGCGTTAACGCTGGCGGCGTCGACGTCGGAGCATCAGCAAGCCCACCCACGCCGACACCGACGTTGACGCCGGCGCCCCCGCGCAGCCGCCTCCTGTGCCGTCGCCGGGGCCGGCGTCGTCGGGCGCGTCAAAGGCCGCGGGCTCGGGCAGGCCAGGAACCGCGCAATCGCGGCGTGTTCCGTCGTCGCAGGCCGCGCGCAACACGCCGTCGAGCCAGGCGCGGTGGACGTCGACGCGGGTCGCCTGGCCGGCGTAGGAGCAGCTGCTGCCAAAGACCGAGCGGGCGACGCCGGCCACGCGCAGGTCGCCATCGACGTCGACAAAGGTCGGTCCGCCGGAGTCGCCGAAGCAGATGGTGGGGTGCCGGTCGTCGCCGATCTGAAGCAGGCCGATGCCGAAGTCGGTGAGGGGCGTGTCCGCCGATTGTTTACGGCCGGTGACGTCGCCGTCGTCGCCGCCGTAGCCGACGATGCGGACGACGTCGTCGATGGCGATGGCCGCGAAGTCGTCGTCGGTGGCCACCGCGGCGGGGCCGATGTCTTCGATCGGGCTCTCGAGCAGGAGCACGGCGATGTCGTTGTCGATCTCGTCGAGGCGGTTGCCGGTGACGGCGTATGGGTAACCCTCGTGGGCGAGCGCGGCGACGACCTCGACCAGCCGCGCCGGCTGGCGGTCGAGCGGTTGCGCGCCGTCATAGAGCGCGAGGTCGACGTCGCTGCTGACGAAGAATGTCGGCCGAAAGAAGTACGGCGTGGCGAGCGGGTCGCCTCTGAGGCAGTGGGCGGCGGTCAACACCGCGTCGGGCGCGATGAGCGTGCCGGTGCAACGGAAGATCAACGGGTCGTCGGCGTAGTCGTTGCCGCGCGACAGCAGGCCGAGCACCGTGGGGTCTTCGCCGTCGAGCGAACGCCGCCCGCGGATGATGGCCCGTGTCGTTGTGGTCGACGTCGTCGTCACCGTCGTGGTCGACGGAGAGTCTGGCTGCAACGGCGCGCATCCCGAGGCCAGAACAGTCACCAACGCCAGCGCCGACGTCTTCGAAATTCCTGTCATCGCGTCATCCCCGCGGTTGGCCGTGCGACACATGGAGCAGGCGCGGGTGTCAACCGTTCGACGGGCCGCTCGCCAGCGTGACGACGAACTAGCGCTTTTGCCACTGCTTCGGCGCGGTGAGATCGGGGCCAAGGGTGCCGTGAAGGTCCTCGCGCGCGCGGCCGCAAATCCGTTCCATGGCGTTGCCATCGAGTTGCCGGCGACATTGCCGCTGACGGAGTGCACGGCAGCGGGGAGCACTGGCTGGATGACGCCGAGTGCGACGCCTGGTCCGCGGACGCCTACGACGCAGAGCTGCGCTTGCGCGAGTGTGAGGCCCTCGCGAAGATCGAGCCTGTGACGACCCAGCGGCACCTGGACGGTTGCTCCGCCACCTTCATGATCCTCAGCAACGAGTGCAGTTTCCAGACTCTCGACATATATTTTCGCGGGTATTACAGGTCACAATTTTCTTTCGGGGGTGCCCAGTGACAAATACTTCTAGTATCGCATCAATCTTTATCCTGTTGGTCCTCACGTCGTGTCCGTCATGTGCTGTCGGCGAACGCCAGGATGGCGGCGAAGGCGAGGGCGAGGGAGCCGAAGGCGAGGGCGAGGAAGCCGAAGGCGAGGGCGAGGGAGCCGAAGGCGAAGGCGAAGGCGAGGGCGAAGGCGAACCTGGGAACTTCGATATCGGCTCTCAAAGAGCACTTGAGGAGTTTGCACTCGCTGCACATCCCACGAAGCTGCGTAGCGTGCAGTTCAGCGGCGAATTGGTGACTAGTCTGGAACCGCTGCGTGATGTTTCTTTTTCGTCCGCTAGAATCCTTTTCGCGAACACGGGCCTGACCACGACGGCGGGCCTCAACGCGGCGACGACCGACCTCCTTTCAATGACGGGCACTTCACTTCGGTCCATCGAAGGATTGGACGCCATGCAGACGATCGAGCAGGGCTTCCAGGATTTCAGCACCGTCACCGGGCGGTTGGAGCGGATCGATCTGCCCTTTCTGGTGAGCGCGCACCTCACCAGTGGCGGCGAGCCGTTCTGGCCTGGAGGCACCCTTTGCTTCGTCAACGTGCCGCTGCTCGCCGAGCCGGAGTTGTGCGCGCGCATCGCGACCGAACAGCCGACGTGCGGGCCCCTCGACGCGCCGGTTCCCGCCACGCTCATCACGGGCTGTCCACCGCCCTGACTGCATGCGCGGACTTGCCGCGTTGGTGCAGGCCTGCTTGCCTTGACGACGAACACCGGAGACGGCGTCTCACGATGAGCGTCGCCACGGACGCTGCACGCCGATGAGGGCGGTGATGAGCGGCGGTCTCGTAGACGGCATCCGTTCGACCTCGCGCCGACGTCGTCGCCAGGCCACGACATGGCTCGGGCAACGAGGGCATCCCCCCCGCGACCCACAGCCGGGTCAATACGACGAGCGCGGCGGCGTCGGTGAGGGTCCTTGCCGACGTCGAGAGGCGCTTCTGGGCTGTTGCTGACGCCGAGGCCCGTTGGTCGTCGGAGAAGGCCCAGCTGACGACGTCACCGCGGCTACCGTTCGACCCGCGCAAGACGGACGTGGCCACGCCAGTGTCGCCGCGGTCGACGGTCACCATCGAAGGCTCGACCTACTCGGTGCCGTCGTCGTGGGTGCGCCTGCACGTCACCACGCACGCCGGCGTCGACGAGGTGGAAATCGTCGGTCCCCGCGGTGAGTCGGTGCGTCGTCGTCGGGTGCCAAAGGGCGCGAGCGACATCGACTACGCGGCCCACTACCTCGACGTGTTGGCGACCAAGCCGCAGGCGGTGCGCCAGGTCGCCGACGTGCTCGTGGCCCAGCTCGGCGGGCCTTTCCCGCGGTCCGGGCTGGTCGACGGCGTCTTCGAGCACATCAATCAAGAGCACATCGACGAAGGGTCGCTGTGTCGCTGACCACTCACCGGATGTGTGTTCCACAGTCACATTGTGGCGGGGCGCACCGGCGACTCGCACGGCAGGCGGACGACAAACGTGGTGCGGTCGCTGGTGGATGTCACGGTGACCGTGCCGTTGTGGGCGTCAACGATCGACTTCACGATGAACAGCCCCAGGCCCACGCTGCGGCCCATTTTGTCGACGAGGGTGCTCGCCCGGTGCAGCGGCCGAAACAACTCTGGTAGGCGCTCCGATGAGATTGCCTCACCCTCGTTGTCAACGGACACCACGACCTCATCGCCCTCTGAGGCAATGGAGTGAGACCTGCTGTATTTCAAGGCGTTGGTCAGCAGGTTCTGCAGAACCTGCGCGAGGCGGTCGCGGTCCCAGATGCCAAAGCCGTTGCCGGCCAGCGTCACGTCAATCTCGCGGTCGGCATAGCTGACCTCCACCTCCTGGACGACCTCGCGGACGACGTCGTGGAGGTTCACCGGGGACAGAGAGAGCTGGACGCCGCCGCCGAGGCGGATCTGCGTGAAGTCGAGCAGGTCATTGATCATCCGCGTGGCGCGCTCGGTCGCGGTCTGGATGCGCAGCACCGTCCGGGTCGAAGCCGCGTCGAGGATTTCCCCCCGGGCCAGCGAGGCCGCGCACAAGCTGATGACGTTCAACGGGTTCTTGAGATCGTGGCTGACGATCCCGACGAGGTGCTGCTCAAACTCGGCGCGCGCCCGCAGGTCGGTCTCGGCGCGCAAGCGCTTGATGCCCAGGGAGATGGTGTCGGCAAGCTGCTCGAGCACCTCGATGGTGTCGAGCGGCACCGCTTCGCGCGCGTAGAGGGCCACCACACCGATGAGGTTGTCGCCGAGCAGCAGCGGGAAACCCGCGAACGCCACGAGACCCTCCCGGCCGGCCCAAGCCGGGTCGTTGACGGCGGGATCCTCGATGATTTCGTTGTTGGTGATGAGGCGTGCGCGCGACGCAGCGATGCGTCCGATCTGAAAAGCACCGAGGTGTACACGCGCCTGCTCGGTGGCCGGGGAGGCGGAGAGGCCGGCGCTGGCCGCAAGCACCAAGGCATCTGCCTGCGTCTCATAGAGCCAGATGCGCGCAAAGGCCGCGCCGGCGCGGTCGACGACCGCTTGGC